>JAASSM010000019.1 GCA_021767885.1 bacterium
CTTCCCCCAGGCCCTGCTCGCGGCGGCGGCGCACCTGCAACCGGGCGACATCGTGCTCATCGAACTGCACGCCCCCGGCCCCAACAGCAACGACAGCGGCAGCCAGTTCGGCTACGTGCCCATGGAATTCTGGCAGGACAACTTCGACGCCATCCGCGCGTTGACCGACCTGGGGATCATCGTGGTGGAGGCCGCGGGCAACGGCCAGCAGGACCTGGACGACCCCGTCTACCTCGGCCTCTTCGACCGCGAGCAGCGCGACTCCGGCGCCATCATGGTGGGCGCCACCGACGGCAGCGCCCTGTGGCCGGCCTGGTTCACCAACCACGGTGGCCGCGTGGACCTCAGCGGCTGGGGCGAGGACGTGGTCACCTGCGGTTACGGCGACCTGCAGGGTGGCCAGGAGACCGCCTGGTACACGGCGCGCTTCGCGGGGACCAGCAGCGCCTCGCCCATCGTGGTGGGCGCGGTGGCCTCGTTGCAGGGCATGGTCGCCGCCCAGACCGGCCTGCACCTCGACGCGGGCCTGGCCCGGACCATCCTGCGGCAGACCGGCACGCCGGTCCAGGGCGACCAGCAGGTCGGTCCGCGGCCGGACCTGGTGGCGGCCTGGGATCTGGTGCAGCAGCAGGGCGTGGGGCTGATCACCGGCACGGTCACCGACGCGGACTCCGGCCTGCCCGTCGGCGGCGCCTCGGTGGCGCTGGTGGGCGGCCTCTCCCGCGTGACCACCGGCGCCGACGGCCGCTACCGGCTGGGGGTGCTGCCCGGCACGCACGAGCTCCTGGCGCGTTCCTACTTCCATGCCGACCACGCCGAGGTGGTCGTCGCCGGGGCCGGCGAGACCGTCCAGGACCTGGTACTGCAGCCGCTGCCGCTGGCGAGCATCACAGGCGTGGTGCTCTCCGACGCCGGCGATCCCGTGGCCGGCGCCGAGGTGCAGGTGCTGGGCGAGCCGGTGCCCCCGGTACAGAGCGGCGCCGACGGCGCCTTCCTCATCCCCGCGCTCCCGGTGGGTCGGCCCCACCTGCTGCAGGCCGGTGGCGTGCCGGGGTTCGGCGGGTTCGCCCTGGCCCTGCCCCCGCCCGCCGGCGACGTCACCGTGGACCTCGCCCTGCCCGGCGCCGACCACGGTTTCGAGGCCGGGCCCGAGGGGTTCTACACCACGGGTGATCTCTGGCAGCGGGGTCGTCCCGACGTCACGGGGTTCGGACCGGGCACGGCCTTCGAGGGCGACTGGTGCTGGGGCGTGGGCCTGGATGGCGGCGGCTATCCGGACGCTGCGCGCGGCCAGCTCCTGGGCCCCATCCACCAGGCCGGCGAGCTGGACGGCGATCGCCTCTATCTCAGTTTCCACTACTGGGCCGGCACCGAGGTGGGTTTCGACGGCGTGCAGGTGGGCGTCAGCGACGGCATCGCCACCGAGCTGGTCACGCCCCTGGGCGGGTACTCGGACGCCGTCCTGGGCGGGCTCGACCACCAGCCGGGCTGGTCCGGATACACCGTCGGCTGGCGCACGGCCGTCTTCGACCTCACCCACCTGCTGGAGGCGCCGCTCTGGCAGGTGGTCTGGACCTTCGGCTCCGATGGCGGCGTCAACGACGCCGGCTTCCTGGTGGACGGCGTCACCCTCGACGCGGTGGACGTGGTGGTGGCGGCGCCGGACCCCGAGGTGCCCGGTGCGGCGGCGGCCCTCGCGGCCTGGCCCAATCCGTTCAACCCGCGGGTGAACCTGGCCTGGGAGCAGCCGCGAGCGGGTCCGCTGGACCTGGCGGTCTACGACCTCCGCGGTCGTCTGGTGCGGCGGCTGCTGGCCGGCGAGTCGGTACCCGCGCGCGGCCACGTGGTGTGGGACGGCACCGACGGCGGCGGCCGGCCCGTCCCCAGCGGCGTCTATCTGGTGCGCCTGGGCGCACCGCGCACGCCGGGTGCGGTCCAGCGGATCACCCTGGCGCGCTGACCCCCGCGGCGGCCCCGGCCGCCACCGCGGGGCCGCCAGCCGGCAAACCGGGGCTGCGCGCAGGCCCCCGGCGGCATTATATTCCCCGGGTTCGATCCATCCCGCGCGGCCCCCTCTCGAGGGGGCCGCCGCCTACGAGCCCGGAGGTCCGTCCCGTGATCCGTCGCGCCCTGCCTTGCCTGGTCCTCGTCAGCATCCTGGTGGCCACCGCCGCGCTGGCCGCCGAACCCCGGCCGTTCTCGGTCCACGACATGCTCGCCATGAAGCGCCTCGGCGATCCCCAGGTCTCCCCCGACGGCGAGCTGGTGGTGTTCACCGTCCGCGAGACCGACCTCGAGAAGAACGGCGGGGTCACCAGCCTGTGGCTGGTGGAGCCCGATGGCGAGAACCTGCGCCAGCTCACCCGCGGCGAGGGTGGTGCCTGGAATCCCCGCTGGTGCCTCAGCGGCGACGTGCACTTCCTGAGCGCACGCTCGGGCAGCGCCCAGGTCTGGGCCATCAGCCCGCACGGCGGCGAGGCCCGCCAGCTCACCCACGCGCCCCTGGACATCCAGGCCTTCGAGCACGCTCCCCAGGCGGGCGGCATGATCGCCGCCATGGAGGTCTACCCCGGCCTGACGCCCGAGGAGACCGTGGCGCGCGACGCCGAGAAGGCCGCCGACCCGCGCACCGGCATGGTCTACGACGAGCTGCTCTTCCGGCACTGGGACACCTGGGAGGACGGCAAGCGCAGCCACCTCTTCCTGCTCGACCCCCGCGCCGGCACCCTCACCGACCTGATGCCCGACCTCGACGCCGACGTGCCCACCCGCCCCTGGGGCGGCATGGAGCAGGTCGCCGTCGCCCCCGACGGCAGCGAGGTGCTGTTCACCGCCAAGATCCTGCCCGGCAGCGAGCCCGCCTGGAGCACCGATTACGACATCTACGCGGTCAAGACCGACGGCTCGGGCGAGATGCGCTGCCTGACCGAGGCCAACGAGGCCTGGGACACCCAGCCGCTCTTCGCGCCCGACGGCGAGAGCGTGGTCTGGCTGGCCATGGATCGCCCCGGTTTCGAGGCCGACCGCTTCCACGTCGAGCGCCGCACCTGGCCCGGCCTGGAGGAACTGGAGGACCTCCACCTCATCCAGGACGACCTGAAGCTCAGCCCCCACAGCCTGCTCTTCGACGCGGACGGGCGGCATCTCTACGTCACGGCGCCGTACCTGGGCCAGGGGTCCATCTTCCGGCTGGACGTGCGCGACGGCGAGACCGACCTGATCATCCGCGACGGCGACAACGGCAGCGTCACCTGGGCCGATGGCCGGCTGCTGTACCTGAAGAACCACCTTCGCTCGCCCAGGGAGATCCACACCGCCCGCGCCAGCGGCAAGGACGAGACGCGGATCACCGGCCTGAACGACGCGGCGCTCGCCGCCACGCTCATGGGCGAGCCCGAGCAGTTCACCTTCACCGGCTGGAACGACGAGACCGTGTACGCCTACGTGGTCAAGCCGTACGACTGGAGCGAGGAGGCCGTCGCCAGCGGCCGCACCTGGCCGGTCGCCTTCCTGATCCACGGCGGCCCGCAGGGGAGCTTCGGCAACGACTTCCACTACCGCTGGAACCCGCAGGCCTACGTGGGCGCCGGCTTCGTCACCGTGGCGGTGGACTTCCACGGCTCGGTGGGCTACGGGCAGGAGTTCACCGACTCGATCAGCGGCCACTGGGGCGACCGACCGCTGGAGGACCTGCAGAAGGGCCTGGACGCCGCGCTCGCGCGCTACCCCTGGATGGACGGCGACAACGTGGTCGCCGCCGGCGCCAGCTACGGCGGCTACATGATCAACTGGCTGCACGGCCAGGAGTTCGGCAAGCGCTTCCAGGCCCTGGTCTGCCACGACGGCAACCTGGACGAGCGCATGGCCTACTTCGACACCGAGGAGCTGTGGTTCCCGGAGTGGGAGCATGGCGGCACCCCCTGGGAGAACCCCGAGGGCTACCGCAAGCACAACCCGGTGCTCCACGTCCAGAACTGGCACGTGCCCACGCTGGTGGTCCACGGCGCCCTCGACTACCGCGTGGTCGACACCCAGGGCATGAGCACGTTCACCGCGCTGCGCCGCCTGGGCGTGCCGGCGCGGCTGCTCTACTTCCCCGACGAGAATCACTGGGTGCTCAAGCCCCACAACTCCATCCAGTGGCACGAGGAAGTCATGGACTGGCTCACCCGCTGGATCGACCGCTAACGGAGGGCATCGACCATGAGCAACGCCAATCATCACGCCCACGACCCCCCGCCCCCGCCGGCCCGGCCGCGGGGCGTGGCGCAGAAGCTCCTCGACTGGGTGGAGCGCGCCGGCAACCGGCTGCCCCAGCCGGTCACCCTGTTCGCCGCCCTGATCGGCGTGGTCCTGGTGGCCTCCTGGATCGCCTCGCTGCTGGGCACCGAGGCTGAGCATCCAGGCACCGGCGAGACCATCGTGGCGGTGAACCTCCTGAACGCCGAGGGCATCCGCCGCATCTTCACCGAGATGGTCACCGTGTTCACCTCGTTCCCGCCGCTGGGCCTGGTCCTGGCGGTGATGCTGGGCATCGGCGTGGCCGAGCGCTCGGGGCTGGTGGCCGCCGGGCTCAAGGGCTTCGTCTCGGCCATGCCGCGGCGACTGGTCACCGTGGCCCTGGTGACCGCGGGCATGCTCTCGAGCATCGCCGCGGACGCGGGGTACGTGGTGCTGGTGCCCCTGGGCGCGGTGATCTTCCGCAGCATGGGCCGTCACCCGCTGGCCGGCCTGGCCACGGCCTTCGCCGGGGTCTCCGGCGGCTTCGGGGCCAACCTCGTGCTCACCGGCCTGGATCCCCTCATGGCCGGCTTCACCCAGCCTGCCGCGCGGATGATCGATCCAAACTACGTGGTCGACCCCACGGCCAACTGGTTCCTGCTCGCGGCGTCGGTGCCGGTGGTGGCGGCGGCCGGTACGTTCGTCACCGAGCGCATCGTCGAGCCGCGGCTGGGCAAGTGGTCGCCGGCGGAGGGGGAGGCCGTGCCCGGCGAGGGCGGCGCAGACGCCGGGGACGACGACACCCGCGACCTGACCCGCACCGAGCGCAAGGGCCTGCTGTGGGCCAACCTGACCACCGTCGTGCTGCTGGGCGTGGTGGCCTGGGCCTCGCTGACCCCGGGCAGCGTCTTCCAGACCGCCGCCGGCGAGATCGGCCCGCTGTACGCGAGCATCGTGCCGCTGATGCTCTTCCTGTTCTTCATCCCCGGACTGGTCTACGGCCGCATCACCGGCAGCGTGCGCACCGACAAGCAGGTGGCGGACATGACCGCGAAGTCCATGTCGGACATGGGGGCGTACATCGTGCTCGCCTTCGTGGCCGCCCAGTTCGTGGCCTACTTCAACTGGTCCAACCTGGGGGTGATCTTCGCCATCGGCGGCGCCGACGCGCTCAAGAGCGTGGGGTTCACCGGGATCCCGCTGATCGTCACGTTCATCCTGGTCTCCTCGCTCATCAACCTGTTGATCGGCTCGGCCTCGGCCAAGTGGGCCATCATGGCGCCCATCTTCGTGCCCATGCTCATGCTCATGGGCTACTCGCCGGAGCTGACCCAGGCGGCGTATCGCATCGGCGACTCCTACAGCAACATCCTGACCCCGCTGCTGCCCTACTTCCCGCTGATCATCGTGTTCGCGCAGAAGTACCAGAAGGACCTGGGCATCGGCACCATCATCTCCATGATGCTGCCCTACGCCGTGGTCTTCGCGGTGGTCCGCATCGTGATGCTGGTGATCTGGATGCTGCTGAAGATCCCGGTGGGGCCGGGCGCCCCGCTGGACTACGTGCCGTAGCGTGCCCCGCACCCCGGCCGCTGTCGCACGACACCGCCCCCGGCTCCCCACCTGAGCCGGGGGCACCATCTTCCCCCACGAGGACCCGCCGACACCATGATCCTGCTGGACCGACCCTACGTCTCGGACCTGCTCCGCCGCACGATCCTCGACCACGCCCTGCCCGTGGTGATGACGCCGACGGCGCGGGAGCTGGGCCTCGCCGCGGCCCCCGGCGCGATCGGCGAGGCGGAAGCAGCCCGGCGCCTGCGCGAGGACCCGCGCACGCGCCTGCTCACCAACAGCGAGAACGCCATCGGCTGGGTGGTCGCGCAGCTCGGCGAGACGCCGCGCACGCGCGCCATCGCGAACCTGAAGGACAAGCTGGCCTTCCGCGATCTCCTGCGCGATGCCTATCCCGACCTCCGGTACCGGGCCGTGCGGCTCGAGGAGCTCGGGGATCTCGACCCCGCCACCATGCGCTATCCCTTCGTGATCAAGCCGGCGGTGGGATTCTTCAGCCTCGGCGTCCACGTGGTCTGCGACCCCGCCGGATGGCCGGCCGCCCGCACGGCCCTCGCCGCGGCCCTGGACGCCGACACGCCGCTCTACCCATCCTCCGTCCTCGACCATGCCCGTCTCGTCATCGAGGACGTGATCGGCGGCGAGGAGTACGCCATCGACGCGTACTTCGACCACGAGGGCGAGCCGGTGATCACCGGCATCCTGCACCACCGGTTCGGCTCCGCCACCGACGTCAGCGACCGCGTCTACGTCACCGGCCCGGAGGTCATCGGCGACAATCTCGGACGCTTCGCGGCGTTCCTCGCCGATCTCGGCGCGCGTCTCGGCCTGCGGGACATCCCGGTCCACGCCGAGGTCCGGGTCGATCCGGCGGGCAGGATCGTGCCCATCGAGGTCAATCCGCTCCGCTTCGGCGGCTGGTGCACCACGGCGGATCTGACCGCCCTCGCCTACGGCTTCGACCCCTACGTGGCCTTCCTGCGCGACCAGCGCCCGGACTGGCCGCAGCTGCTGGCGTCCCGGCCCGGAACGCTCTTCAGCATCGTGGTCCTGGACAACAGCACCGGCCTGGCACCGGAGCGCATCCGGAGCTTCGACCTGCAGGCCGTCGCCGCCCGCTTCGCTCAGCCCCTGGCGGTCCGGCCGGTGGACCATCGTCGTTTCGGGGTCTTCGGTTTCGTGTTCACCGCGACGCCCGGCCATGCGGCCGCCGAGCTGGACGCCATCCTCCACGACGACCTGCGGGCCTACGCCACGGTCTGACCGCCGACCGTGCAGGATGCCGCCGCGGCGGTGGCGGAACGCCGGCTCGCCCCGCCGGACGGTCCGGGCGATCCGCATGCTGGCCGCCGCCACCGCCCGTCGGCGCGGCACGACGCGCCGCGCGGCGACGCCATCCGGCACCGGCCGCCGCAATCGCCGGCGGTCGGCACGGAAGTTGGAGCCCACGCCCGGAGCATTGCGCCGATCCTCGATCCGAGGTGGAGTCATGAGACCGGGTTGCTTCCTGATCGTCCCGGTGGTCCTGCTGGCGGCCGCCATCGACCCTGGCCTGGCCGGCCCGGCGCCCCCGCGGCTGACGCGGGTGCAGACCGCGCCGGCGGCCCCCGACACCATGGCGACCGGCCGGGCGGAGGCGTCCGCCGCGTCGCGGCCGACGGCGACGGCGGCCCGGCTTCCGGGCCCGGTGCAGCGCCCGGCCGTGCCGTCGCCCACGCTGCTCGAACCCGAGGTCCAGCTCGCCGGCACCGGACGCGACGTCGTGGCCAGCTTCCAGGTCGAGGCCGACCGCGCGGTGCGCTGGGAACTGACGGTGACCGAGGTGGGCGGACCGGTGGCCAGGGTCTTCCGCGGCGAGGGGCCGCCGCCGGCCCGGATCCCCTGGGATGGACATCTGCAGGACGGCGGCCTGGCCTGGAGCGGCCTGACCTACACCTACCGGCTCTCCTACGTGGACGCCGCGGGGGCGGCCGGCACGGTCCCCGGCGCCGAGTTCACGCTGCCGGGATACGCACGCAGCGGACGCGAGGGGACCACCATCCTGATCTCCGGCGCCCGGGTGGCGCCGCGCCGGCGCGTGGTGCACGCCGGGCTGGGCGCGGCGTTCCGGGACGCTCCGCCGACCCGGGCCGCCGACCCGGTGGCCGCTGCCCGGGCCGGCCTGCGGCGGACGGCCAGCCGCCTCGAGGCCGATCCCTCCTGGACCCGGCTGCGGGTGGAGGCGCTGGCTCCGGACCGCGGCGCCGCGCTGCACCTCGGCCGCGCGGTCCGGCAGGCGCTCGCCGAACTGCTCGACCGGCCCGCACTGGTGGTGGATCTCTACGTCGGCGCCGCGCCGGCCGCCACCGTCGATGGCGCGGTGCGCATCATCGCCAGCCCCTGACCGGGCGCAACGCCCGGCCGTGGCCGGATCCAGACACGGTGACCTCCGCACAGGACAGTGCTCGGGTCCGGACAGAACGAGGCCGGGCCGCGGTAGCCATCCGCGGCCCGGCCGATCTCGACGACGGAATCCGAGTAGTGGGAAGGAGTTGCTCCGCCGTCTCCCGTTCCTCCGCGCTGAGGAACGGCGCTCGTGCCACCCCGCCACCGCCCGGGGACGGGACGGGGTGACACCCCGGTCTTGCAAATCCGCGGCCAGAAACCCGGCCTAGCGGTAGAGGTCCTTCACGCTGCTCCAGCTGTGGGGCGCGGTGGCCACGGGATCGCAGGTGGAATCGCCATCCTCCCAGGCGTGGGTCAGGGTCACCTCGTCCGGCGCGTCGCCGTCCAGGACGTGGATCCGGTTGCCGTCGATGCCCTCCCAGGTCTCGCAGCCGTCCTTGCGGAACTTGTACTGGATCTCCAGGGGGATGGCCTGGCCGGGCTCGAAGACGAGGCAGGCCTGGTACAGGTCCGGCCCCAGCTCCACCATCTCCAGACCGCGACCCCACTCCGTCAGCTGCGGCAGGTTGCCAGTGACGCACACCGCGCCACTGTTCTCCACCCCCTCGAGGCAGACCTGGAAGCAGATCTCCACCGCGTGGTCCAGGTTGTCGCCCAGGCCGCAGCCCATGGGCAGGTCGCTGTAGCTGTCCGGAGCGAGGATCACGGTGGTGGCGCCGTCGGTGGGCAGGGTGAGCGGCCGGTTGCCGGCGTCCTCCCACTCGGTGCAGTCGTTCTTCTTGTACTTGTACTCCACGGCGGGGTTGCTGCCGGCCGCGAAGGTGATGGTGACCTCCCAGAGGTCCCCATCCACCTGGTCCATGAGCACGCCCTCGCCCCACTCGCCGATCTCCGGCGCCGAGCCGACGACGCAGGGGGCGCCGGTGAACGGCTCGCCGCTCATGCAGAGGGTGAAGGTGACGGCCACGTCCACGGGGGTGACGTCCACCACCTGGTAGCGCAGGGGCGGCGGGTTGCCCGCCTGGTCGCCGGCGATCTCCAGCGTGGTGCCGTCGGAGAGGTCGTCGAAGACCACCGTGACGTCCACGAACGCGGCACCGACGAGGTGATCCTGGGGGATGAAGCCGATGTACTCGTCGTTGTTGCCGATGTCGGTGTTGTAGGTCATGACCACGGCCATCTCCACCCCGTCGTCCACGGTGTACAGGAGGGTGGCCTGCAGGTCGGCACCCTGTCCGGCCTGATCGGTGACACCCGCCTTGTAGACCTGGGCGACCACGAACTGGTCCTGCGTGGGGGTGATCTGGGCTCCGTGATTGGGGAAGGCGTTGCCGGCCCAGCCGATCTCCGCGTGGGCCGCGCCGACCAGCAGCAACGAGCTGGCGGCCACGAACATGAGCAACGTGCGCATGGCATCCTCCTGGGTAGGGGCCGGATGGCGAGGGCGAGGCGCCCGGCGTCCGGGAATGCAGGCCGGAGCATTGTAGCGCATCGGCGCCGATTTCGGGGGATTCTCCTGCACCGCGGCGCCCCGTGCCAGCATGGCCCCGGATGGGCCTCCGTTCAGCGGACCCGGCTGCCACCACGTCCGTACAGCAGCGCCTCGACGGTCACCTGGACCCCGAGCAGCAGCCCGAAGACGCAGACGATGGCCGCGCCAGTGGGCAGATCCAGGGCATAGCTCGCGGCCGCCCCCAGGATCACCGCCACCAGACCGATGGCCAGGACGGACAGCATCTGGCGCCAGCCGCCGGTGCAGCCCCGCCGGTAGGCCATCACCGTCGGCACCACCAGCAGCGTGAAGACCAGCAGGACGCCGGCGATCTGGACGCTGCTGGTGACCACGGTGCCGAGCATGGCGTAGAAGAGAAAATCCCACCGGGCCAGCTTCAGGCCCCGACCGCGTGCCCGGTCGGGGCTGGCGCTGATGAGCGAGAGGCGGCCGTGGGCCCACCAGAGCACCCCGCCCAGCACGGCGTAGAGCACGGCGGTCTTGAGGACCTCCGCCCAGGTGACCCAGAGGATGGACCCCACGAGCAGGTGTCGGATCTCCTCGCTGCCGTGGGGAACCTGGGTGAGCACGAGGATCATGGCGGCCGAGAACACGGCGTAGATGATGCCGATGTAGGCCTCCTGGGGGATGCGCCGCTCGCCGGTCCGGGTGGCGCTGATGAGCACCGCGCCCAGGAACGTGGCGCCCAGGCCGGAGAACCAGGCGGCGTCGGTGCCCACGTCCGCGCCGAAGAACAGGGCCACCGACACCCCGAAGGCCGCCACCTGGGCCAGCGCGATGTCCACGAAGATCACCCCACGGCGGACCACGTGGCCGCCGAGGTAGCCGTGCATGGCCACCAGCACCAGGGCCGCGGCCACCGGGGCGGCCATGATCCCCACGAATCCGGTCATCGGCATCTCCTGTGTCCGGGGTCCTGCCCGGGACGGGCCGCGGCGGACGCTCGCGCCCGCCGCCACCCGCACTGCGGTCCGGTCACTCCGCGGCCCCCGCGCGCAATCTCGCGAGGATGACGTCGAACATGGCGGGATAGTCGGTGGCCTCGGGAACCGATCCCACCGCCGCCGGCAACACCACCAGGCTGGCGCCCAGGCGCGCGGCCGCCTTGCGAGCCACGTCCAGATGGTTCCACGGCGCGGCGACCAGTTCCCTGACGCCCGCCGCCTGGGCCCGCTGGATCAGCTGGTCCACGTGCCGCGGAGAGGCGCTGATCCCCGGCCGGTGCTCCACCGCGCCGAGCAGCTCCAGGTCGAGCCAGTGGGCGAGGTACTCCCACTGCTTGGTGTGATGGACCAGGGGACGCTCGCGGACCACGGCGGCCGCCTCCTCCCAGGCCGCGATGCGCGGGGCGAGGTCCTCGGCGAGCCGCTCCGCGCGATCCCGGAACCGCTCGGCGGCCCCGGGCCGCAGCTCGCCCA
>JAASSM010000551.1 GCA_021767885.1 bacterium
CCGCGCCGGACGGCGTGGCAGACTCGGGGGATCCGGCGGAGATCCAGTCGCGCATCGCGCATGATCTGCGCTCGCCGCTCGCGGTGATCCAGAGCTACGCCGGCCTGCTGGCCACCGGCCAGCCGGGACCGCTGACGCCCACGCAGCGCGAGTTCCTCGCGGGCATCGACACCAAGGTGGCGGAGGTGTCCCGTCTCCTGGACGACCTCCTCGACCTCGGCCGGCTCGAGGCCGGAACGCTGGACCTGCATCCCGAGCCCATCGCGCTGCAGGAACTCCTGGCGCGGCTGGAACAGGACCTGGCAGCCGCGGTGGCGGCGGCCGAGGTCAAGCTCCTGGTCGAGGTCGTGCCCGACGATCTCGTGGTCCATGCCGACGCGCTCCGGCTGCGTCAGTGCCTGGAGGCCCTCATCGCCGATGCCATGGCCGCCAGCGAGGCAGGCCAGCAGGTGGCGGTGGCGGCTGCGGCAGCCGAGGACGGTGTCGAGCTGACGGTCGCCGACCAGGGGGCGGCCTTCGACACCGCCGAAGACGAGCGGGTCTTCACGCCCTACGGCGGCCGGCGTGGCTCCCGCCGCGCGGCCGGCACCGGGCTGGCGCTCGCGGTGGCCGCGCGCCTGATCGCACTGCACGGCGGACGGCTCGGCGTCGCCGCGCTTCCCGCCGGCGGCACGCGGTTCCGCCTGTGGCTGCCCGCGGCCGGGGCCGCTCCCGACGCCAGATAATCTCCCACCCGTGCCCGGGCGCTGGCCAGGCCGTGCCGGCGCCGTTGACGGCGCCAGCTCTGGCCGGGCGCCGCGCAGGGGCCCCGGGCGCGGCCTGCGGCCGCTCCCGCCAGCGGTCCTCTCCACGGCACGTCCCTTGCCCTGATGGCGCGGAACGTTCTCTCCGAGGCTCCAGCGAGGAGGTCCGGTATGCTACGGACCCTGCGGACGGCCAGCGAGGCCATGCACCGCGACCAGGCGCGCGTCGACACCCTGGCCAACAATCTCGCCAACGCGGCGACCACGGGTTTCCGTCAGGTCCTGACCCGCGTGGCCGAGACCGGCACCGGACCGGCCGGGCGGCAGGACGCCGGCGCCGTCCCGGCTGCCGACGCGCCGGCTCCCCGCGGCGGGGGCGACCAGGCCTGGCTCCCGCGCCGCGACCGCGACATTTCCCAGGTCCTCGACACCCGACCGGGCCCCCTGCAGTCCACCGGCCGCACCACGGACGTGGCGCTCACGGGCCGCGGTTTCCTGGTGGCGCAGGATCCCGAGGCGGGGGAGGTCTACACCCGCGACGGCGCGCTGCAACTCGATGCGGCCGGTCTCCTGGTCAATGGCGCTGGGTTGCCCGTCCAGGGCGAGGGCGGACCCATCAACGCGGCCGGTGGGGCCATCGCCATCGCCGGCGACGGCACCGTGACCGTGGCGGGGCAGGTCCGGGGCCGGCTGCGCGTGGTGGACTTCGCCGCGCCGGAGGATCTGCGCCCCCGCGGCGATGGCCTGCTCGTCGCCCCGGCCGGCGTGGCCGCCGAGCCCCTGGCGGCCGAGCAGGTCTCCGTGGTCCAGGGCCACCTCGAGGGCAGCAACGTCGATCCGGTTCGCACGCTGGTGGACATGATCGCCGCCCAGCGTGCGTTCGAGATCGGGACCAAGGTCCTGCAGGCCAACGACGAGATGCTCGGCAAGAGCGTGAACTCGTTCCGGGCGGGCTAGCGCGCCATCGGCGCAGAAACGGAGTGATCCGACATGATGCGAGCCATGGGCACCGCGGCCTCCGGGATGAAGGCCATGCAGACCCAGATCGACACCATCTCCAACAACCTGGCCAACGTGAACACCACGGGCTACAAGAAGAGCAGCATGCAGTTCCAGGACCTGCTCTACGAGTCGGTGGTTCCCGGGGGCCAGGTCCAGGCCGATGGCCTGACCGCCCCGTCGCGGGTGGAGGTGGGCCATGGCGTGAAGATGGTGGCCACCCACAAGGACTTCTCCCAGGGCACGGTGGTCTCCACCAGCAATCCGCTGGACGTGATGATCGAGGGCGACGGCTTCTTCCAGCTCCGCCTGCCGGACGGCACCCTGGGCTACACCCGAGACGGCAGCTTCAAGATGGACGCCGAGCGCAACCTGGTCACCGCCCTCGGCTACCGCGTCGAGCCCGCGATCCAGATCCCGGTGGACGCCACCGAGGTGGCCATCGCGCGCGACGGCACCGTGAGCGTGCGGCTGGCGGGCGACAACGCCAACGTCCAGGAGATCGGGCGCCTGGAGCTGGCACGGTTCCCCAATCCCGCCGGCCTGCAGGCCAAGGGCAGCAACGTCTTCCTCGAGTCCCCGGGAAGCGGCGCGCCGCTGACCGGCAATCCCGGCCTCGACGGCCTCGGCGAGGTGGCCAGCGGATTCCTGGAGATGAGCAACGTGGAGACCGTGGACGAGCTGGTCCGCATGATCACCGCCCAGCGGGCGTACGAGCTCAACAGCAAGACCATCACCATGGCCGACCAGATGCTCCAGACCGCCAACGGCATCAAGCGCTAGGAGGGCACATGGTCCGCTTCCGTCACGGACGTTCCCGGCCCTCGCGACGCCTGGCCCCGCCAGCGCGACCGGCGGCCGCGTTGCTCTGGATGCTCGTGCTCGCGC
>JAASSM010000552.1 GCA_021767885.1 bacterium
CCCGCTCACGATCCCGGACGATCACCTGCACGTTGCCCATGGCGCCGCGCGGCTCGAGCTCGTGCCCCAGGCCGGCCAGGGCACGCAGGACCTCCGGCGCCAGACCGTGGCGCTCGTACCAGCCGTGGGCGGGCGACCACTGGTGATGGACCCGCGGGGCGGCGGCCGCCGCCGCGGCGTCCATGCCGAAGTCCACCACGTTGACGATGGTCTGCAGGGTGGCGGTGATGATCCGCGCGCCCCCGGGCGAGCCGGTGACCATGCGCACCCCGTCGTCGTCGAGGACCAGCGTGGGCGTCATGCTCGACGGGGGCCGGCGCCCCGGCCCCACCGCCGCGTTCTCGCCCTGGACCAGCCCGAAGGCGTTGGGCACGCCCGGCGCGGCGGCGAAGTCGTCCATCTCGTCGTTGAGGATCACGCCGGTGCCCGGCGCCACGAGGCCCGAGCCGAAGGACAGATTGATGGTCAGGGTGGCGGCCACCGCGTCGCCGTGGGCGTCGACCACCGAGAGGTGAGTGGTGTGCTCGGGCTCGGCGGCCACCGCGGCGCCCGGGATCCGCGCCGGATCGAGGGCCCGGTCGGGCTGGATCCGGGCGCGCAGGCTGTCCAGCCGTGCGCGGCCGAGCAGGCGAGACACCGGGACCGGGACGAACGCCGGATCGCCCAGGTAGCGGCTGCGGTCGGCGTAGGCGAGCTTCATGGCCTCGAGCAGCGGATGCCAGGCCGCGGCCGAGCCGTGGCCGGCCGCGGCGAGGTCTTGCGGTTCGAGGAGGTCGAGCATCTGCAGCAGCGCCACCCCGCCGGTGGACGGCGGCGGCATGCTCACCACCTGCAGTCCGCGGTAGGTGCCGGCGAGGGGCTCGCGCCAGACGGAGCGGTAGGCGGCGAGGTCGTCGGTGGTCAGGACGCCACCGTCCCGCTGCACGGCGCCGGCGATGGCCAGGGCGAGGTCGCCGCCGTAGAAGGCCTCCGGCCCCCGGGCCGCGATGGCGGCCAGGGTGCGCGCGAGGTCCGGCTGGCGGAGGGTGTCGCCCGGGACGGGGACCGCGCCCCGCGGCAGGAAAATCGCCCGGGCCTCGGGCGACAGGCGCTCCGCGTGGGCGGCGATGCGCGCGGCGAGCCGGGGGCCCACCACGAAGCCGTCGCGGGCCAGCGCCTCCGCCGGGGCCAGCAGGCGAGCCCAGGGCAGCGTGCCGTGGCGCCGGTGCAGATCCCAGAGCCCGCGCACCAGGCCCGGGACGGCCACGCTGCGGCCGCCGGTCCGGCTGAGTTCCGGGTCGACGGTGCCGTCGGGGCCGCGGAACATGTCCCGGGTGGCCGCCGCGGGCGCGATCTCGCGGCAATCCAGCGCCCAGGTGGCGGCCCCGTCGGCCTGGTAGCCGAGCACGAAGCCGCCGCCGCCCAGGCCGCTGCTGTAGGGCTCGGTCACCGCCAGGACCACCGCCGCGGTGATGGCCGCGTCCGGCGCCCGGCCGCCATCGCGCAGGACCCGCAGGGCGGCCAGGGTGGCGTGGGGATCGGCGGTGGCCACCATGCCGTGGGCACCGGTGGCGGGCACCGGCCGGGCCGGCGTCGCGCCGACGACGGCGAGAAGCGCCACGGCGCCGAGGGCGATCATGCGGGCGGGGACACGGCAGGCGCTCGGCATGGATCAGTCTCCGATCAGTCCGCGGCCGGCGACGGTGGCGCCGCAGAAGGTGGTGAAGAGCTCGCCGAACCGCCGCGTGTGCCCGACCATGGCCGCGGCGTCGTGGGCGGCGGTGGCCATGATCACCGCCAGGATGCGCGTGGTGCCGGGGGTGATGGCGGTGCGGGCGCTGTCGCGGGTGGGCGAGCCGAAGGCGCCCTCGGCGTCGAAGAGGCCGAGGCGGCCGGCGAGGTTCACCCGGCCCTTGCGGATGCCGGGGTAGCCCTCCCCCTCGCGGCCGGTGCGCACCGTCACGTCGCCGACGATGCGGTCGCGATCGTACATGCCGATGGGCAGCAGGAACTCCAGGCTCGCCAGGTTGCAGGCGTCCACCGCGTTGTTGATGCGGTAGAGATCCTTGCCCTGCAGCACGCGGCGCAGGAGCGCCTCGCTGCTCGGCCGGTACCGCGTGGGCTCCATGCCGAAGCGGTTGTAGAGGCTGCGCGCCTCCTGCAGGCCGGCGATGGCGCCGGGCGGTTGCCCGGCGTGGGCGGCGCGCAGGCGCCCGGCGAGCGCGGCGATGGCCTCCCAGACCGCCGGCTCCTCGCGCACGGTCACGCCATCGAGGACGACCACGCCGGCCAGCACCGCCCCCGCGGTGGTGGCGTCCAGGGCGATGCGCCGGCCCTCCGGCAAGGTCAGCTCGTGGGCCATGGGGACCTCCGGCGGCTCAGGCGTCCTCGCCGTGCCGCCCGCGGCGGCCGTAGAGGCGCTCGTAGTAATCGCGGTAGGCGCCGCTGCGGATGGTCTCCCACCACGACCGGTGCTCGCGGTACCAGGCGATGGTCCGGGCCAGGCCGTCGGGGAACGCGTGGCGCGGCCGCCAGCCCAGCTCCTCGCGGATGCGGTCGGCCACGATGGCGTAGCGCCGGTCGTGCCCCGGGCGATCCTTGACGAAGGTGATCAGGGACTCCGGCTTGCCCACCTGCTGCAGCAGCA
>JAASSM010000553.1 GCA_021767885.1 bacterium
CATCCTTCCGCGGGAGGTTCCGGACGTTCTTCTTGCCCAGGCGCAGGTACTGCACCAGGGGAATGTGCGCCGGGCAGGTGAACGAACAGGTGCCGCACTCCATGCAGACCTCGATCCCCAGGTCCCGCGCCTCCTCGTAGCGCTTGTGCTGCACCAGCCGGGCCAGCCGCGTGGGCAGCAGGTTGATGGGGCAGGCCGCGGTGCACTTGCCGCAGCTGATGCAGGCGGTCTCCGGCGGCGCCGCGAGTTCCCGCTCGGTGAGCACCAGGATGCCGCTGGTGGCCTTGACCACGGGCGCGTCGAGGCTGAAGGCCGCGAATCCCATCATGGGCCCCCCCACCACCACGCGGCGCGCATCCGGCGTCGGCCCGCCGCAGTAGGCGATGACCTCGCGCAGCGGCGTGCCGATGGTGACCACCAGGTTGCGGGGTTCCTTGATGCCCAGTCCCGAGACGGTGAGCGTGGCGGTGCGCGGCACTTCGCCGGCCAGCACCGCGTCGCGGATGGCCAGGGCGGTGCCCACGTTCTGGATCACGCAGCCCACCTCCATGGGCAGCGCGCCCGGCGGCACCTTGCGTCCGGTGGCGGCATCGATGAGCATCTTCTCGCCGCCCTGCGGATACTTGGTCTTCAGCTCGAAGACCTCGATGAGGGCACCCGCGCGGGCGATGGCCTCGCGCACCGCGGCAATGGCCCCGGGCTTGTTGCTCTCGATGCCGATGCCCAGGTTCACCGGCCCGGGAGCCTTCTCCGCCAGCGCCTTGCCGATGAGCAGGATGCCCTCCACCAGGGCGTCGGTGCGCTCGAGCATGAGGCGGTAGTCCCGGGTGAGATAGGGCTCGCACTCCGCGCCGTTGATGATCATCCAGTCGATGGGCTTGTCCGGCGGTGGCGAGAGCTTGACGGCGGTGGGGAAGGCGGCGCCGCCCTGGCCGACGATGCCGGCCTCGCGGATGCGCGCGATGATCTGCTCGGCGGTGGCCGTCTCCAGGCTCAGGGGCTCGAACCGCACCGGGCTCGTGTCCTGGGGCTCCTCGCCCTCGGCGGGCGCGGGCGGGTCGCCGGGCTTGATCACCAGCAGGTCGGCCTGGGTGCCGCCCACCACCGGTCCCCGGGCCTGCTTGGTCACGGTCCCGGTGACTGGGCTGTGGATGGGGGCGGAGATGAACCCGGCGCTCTCGGCGAGGACCTGCCCCTGCCGCACGAACGCCTTCTTCTTGACCAGCGGTCTGGCGGGCTTGCCCAGGTGCTGTCCGAGGGGGACGTAGATCTCCGCGGGCACCGGCATGACCTCGAGGGCCCTGTTCTCGGTGAGTTCCTTGTGCTCGGGGGGATGCACACCGCCCCGGAAGCTCCGCAAAGCCATACCGGGAAGCTCCTAAATTTGTGGCCGGAAAGCCGGTTTGCGGCGGTCCGGGCGAAAGTAAGCCCACCGCTCCGGTGGAGTCAAAGAAAGCTTGCCGGGCGGTCCAGGGCATCCTTGCCCTCCCCGAGACCGGGCCGTACCCTCAGGGGACACCGGAAGGGATCGCATGCCCAGCCACCACGTCTTCACGCTCACGGCCGGCCGCACCGGCACCCGCTGGCTGGCCGAGATGCTCGGTGCCAGCCTGCCCGACTGCACCGCGCACCACGAGATCCTCGGTTACGACCGCTTCGGCCTCGACGCCCCCGACCTCTCCACCCTGACCCTCTTCAACAGCCGGGGCAGCTGCCCGGAGGTCCATGGCTTCTGGGAGCGCAAGTTCGCCCGCGTGCGCCAGTGCCCCACGCCGTGGTACGTGGAGACCTCTCACCAGCTCATGAAGGCCGGCCTGGTGGAACACCTGGACCTCCTGGACGGCGGCCACGTGCACCTGGTCCTGCTGACCCGGGACATGGTCCAGACCGTGCTGAGCTATACCCAGCGCGGGGACTTCAACAACGTGGGCAACCAGTGGCTCTGGTACCTGGACCCCGACTACCCCCAGAACATCCTCGACGCCGCACCGTTCAAGCAGCATGGCGTGCTGGGCATCCGGGCGTGGTACTGGCTCGAGATCACCGCCCGCCAGGGCTACTACGCCGAGATGCTCGGCGAGCGTCCAGACGTGACGTTGCATCGCTGCGACCTGGCGACGGTCCGCACCGCGGAGGGCGCCCGGGCCCTGCTCACGGCGCTGGGCGCCGACCCCGATGGGGTGCAGTTGCCGCCGCCGAGCAACGCGACCCCCGACTCACGGCGCCTGGGCGAGCGCGAGCGCGAGCTCGTGTCGCGCCTCTGCAGCGCGTTCAGCGGCGATGCCGCGGCGCTGGGGGCCGAGTTCCATCGTCGGGGCCATCGCCTGGGCCGGCCACGCGGGACCACTCCACCCCACCGATCACCAGAGGAGCAGCCATGACACGACACCCGGGGGCCCGGCCGTTCCGCATGGCCATGGCCCTGATCCTGGGCCTCTCGCTGGCCGGCGCCGCCCGCGCCCGCGGCCAGGATCCGGAGTTCGACGTCATCGACCCGCGAGACCCCCCGATCCGGTCCGCCGTGTCGGACGAGGAGGCCCCCGGCCCCGGCTCCACCGGCGCCATGCTGCTGCTGGGAGCGGCCGCGGGCACGGCGGGATTCCTCGGCGGCTTCTACCTGGGCG
>JAASSM010000554.1 GCA_021767885.1 bacterium
CTGTCCCTCCAGGCCCACGGCCATCTCGGTCAGGGCCACGGCGAGCCCGCCGTCGGAGACGTCGTGCACGGCATTGACGATGCCCGCACGCACCAGCGAGAGCACGGCCGCCAGTTCCCGGCGCGCAGCGTCCCAGTCGATGGGCGGCACCGCCGGCCGGCCGGCGGAGAACCCCGCCGCGAGATAGAGGCTGCCCCCGGTCTCCGGCCCGGGCCGCCCCACCAGGTACAGCCGGTCGCCGGCCTCCTTGAGGTGCTGGCTGCGGCTGCGGCGGTAGTCGTCCACCACGCCGACGCAGGCGATGATGGGCGAGGGCGCCACGGTGCGGCCGCTGGCCGCCTGGTTGTAGAAGCTGACGTTGCCCGAGATCACCGGCAGGGGCTCCTCGGGAGCCGAGAGGCGGCCCAGGGCCCGGCACGCCTCGCCGATGCCGCGCACGCCCTCGGTGAACTGCCACATTGTGTGCGGCTGCTCCGGATTGCCGTAGTTGAGGCAATCGGTGATGGCCGCCGGCTCGCCACCCACGCAGACCACGTTGCGGCAGGCCTCGAGCACCGCCCGGGCCCCGGCCTGCCAGGGATCCGCCTCGCCCAGCAGCGGGTTGCCGTCACAGGTGATGGCCACCGCACGCCGGCAGCCGGGAAGCGGTGCGGTGACCCCGGCGTCGGCCTCGCCGGGGCGCAGGATCGTGCCCGCCTGGACCTCGGGATCGTAGTGACGGAAGAGGTACTCGCGGCTGGCGACGCCGGGATGGCCGGCCAGGGCCAGCCATTCGGCGGCGATGCCGGTGGCCGGGGCCTCGGGCAGGCGCGCGCCCTCGGGCACCGCGACACGGTCGGGCGCCTCCGCCGGACGGTCGTAGCGGATGCCCTCGGTGATGGTCTCGATGGGGGCATCGGCCAGGACCCGCTCGCCGCGGCGCAGGACGTAGCGCCGTTCCGCGGTCACCCGCCCCACCCGGCGGGCGCAGGCCCCGTCGTAGACCATGGGCAGGGCGAAGTCCTCGTTGTAGATGCGCAGGACCTGCGCGGTCAGTCGCGCCGGGATGGCCAGTCCGTAACGCTCCTGGGTCTCGCTGCAGGCGCAGACGCGAGCCGGCAGGGCATCGATCTGGTGCACGTCGGCCAGGTCCACCTCGCAGCCGAAGCCGCCGGCATCGCAGAGCTCGCTGGTGACGCAGGCCACGCCACCGGCTCCCAGGTCCTTGAAACCGATGGGGACGCCCTGCTGGCGGCAGTACGCCAGGGCGGCGCGGTTGGCCACCGTGAGCACGCGCTTGAGGAAGGGATCGGGGGTCTGCACCGAGCCCTTGTTCTCGGTGGCCGCGGCAGCGTCCAGGTCCGCCGAGGCGAAGGCCGCGCCCCCCATGCCCGACCAGTCGGTGGGCTTGCCGACGAGGATGAGATCGTACGGCTCGTCCGCCGCCTCGCGCGGCACGCGGCTGTGGGTGATGTGCTCCTGGTCCACCAGGCCCACGGCCACCACGTTCACCAGGCAGTTCTCGTTGAACGACGGATGGAAGGCCACGTCGCCACCCAGGTTGGGCACGCCCAGGGCGTTGCCGTACTCCCAGATGCCGGTGACCACCTCGCGGGCGATGTCGCGCCGATGGCGGGCGGCGTGCTCGTCGGGCGGCGTGTCCTCTCCGGGCACCGCGGCCTCCGGCCAGCCGAAGCGCAGCGGATCGAGCACGCCGATCACCTCGCCCCCCATGCAGTAGACGTCGCGGACGATGCCGCCGATGCCGGTGGCCGCCCCCTCGACAGGCATGACCTGGCTGGGGTGGTTGTGGCTCTCGTGGGCCAGGATGATCCCCCAGCGGCGGCCGCCGTGCTCGCCGAAGTCCACCACGCCCGCGTCTTCCACCGGGCCGATCACCACGTTGGCGGCCTGGCTGGGCAGGTGCGCCTTGAGATGCGGGCGGCTGCTCTTGTAGGAGCAATGCTCGCTCCACATGGTATCGAAGAGCGTCATCTCGGTGAGCGTGGCCTCGCGACCGAGCAGCTCGGCCACCCGGCGCGCCTCGTCCGGCCGGAGCGTCAGACCATGGCCGGCGAGCCACGTCCGCAGTTCGTCGTCGTCGAGGCTGGCGGTGGGGACGGGATCGAAGCTCTCGTCGTGGGTGGCCACGGGTTCCCTCCGGTGGTCGCGAAAAGCGGAAACGGACGAACGCGGCCGTCCGCGGGCGCCCGCCAAAGGCGTAATGTAACCCCTGTGGTCGCGAATCAAAAGGCCGGAAGCGGTCCGGCCTTCCCCGGGCCGCGGGGGGGCCGGACCGCGGCTATCCGCCCGGCGGCAGGCCCGGCCAGGCCCGGACGGCCAGGCCGATCCCGGAGCAGACCACCACCGCCGCGAGGCCGCTGCCCGCCATCTCCGCGAACCGGCGCCAGAAGCGTCCGCCCCGGGCCACGGACAGGTAGCCGGCGAGCAGCGCCACCACCAGGGCGCCGGCCCCCAGCGCGAGCGCCAGTCCCGCGCGATGATCGCCCAGGACCAGGAACGGCCCCGCCAGGATCGCCGCGACGGCCACGTGGATCAGACCGGCGGACAGGGCCCAGCGCCACGCGCCGGCGCGGCCAGCGGCCCGCCGGGCGAGGAACACGCTGGCAGCCAGGC
>JAASSM010000555.1 GCA_021767885.1 bacterium
CACGGCCACCGCGCCGCCACGCGCGGCCAGGTTGTGGTGCAGGCGGCAATGCTCCATGCGCAGGGGCGAGGGGCCGATCACGCGCAGGGCGCCGCCGGCGCCGTCGGCGAGGGCCCCGCCGCCGTCGTCGCGGGCCCCGCCGCCGTCGTCGCGGGCCCCGCCGCCGCCACGGACCACGGGCAAGGCGCGGGCGGCCAGCGCCTTTGCACGCGTGATCTCGCAGCGGATCAGCCGCGTGGAATCCCGGGCGGCCGGGACCCGGTCCAGGGTCAGGCCGCACCACGCGCCCCGCGTGTCGCCGTCCGGCGCCCAGAGGTGCGGCTCGCCGCTGGTCATCAGGATGGGTGCGTCCGGCGTGCCCACCGCCTGCAGGCTGCCGTCGGTCACGGTCAGGCCCCAGTAGCCGGTGAACACCACCTGCGCCCCGGCGGCGATGGTCAGGGTGGCGGCCTCGTCCACCGTCACCGGTGCGGTGACCAGGACCTCGGCGGCATCCCACAGGGTGTCGGTGGTCACCGGTCCGCCGACCTCGACCCGGGTCCCCGGACGCACGCGGGGCGGGGCGACCGGCGGCGCGGCGAGCGGCTGCGGAGCGAGCGTCGGCGCGGTGAGGGCCGCGGGCCGGATGGGCGCGCGGCCGATGGTCGCGGCCGGGCCCGCGCCGCTCGCAGGGCCGTCGCCGGCGGGCCAGACCCGGTTGCCATAGGCCGACGCCCGCTCGGCACGGAAGTCGCCGGCGGCGGGGTCGTGCAGTCCCGGGTCCTCGCCCACCACGTTGTTCCAGGGGGCCGCACCGGCCTCCGCCCACGGCGTGGGCAGCGTTCAGCCGTACTCTCAGAGGAAGCCGAAGTGGTGCAGCGGGTCGGCGTTGAGGTGCGGGTCGGAGAACCAGGTCCAGTTCTCGCGCACGGTCGGATCGCCGAACGTGGCGCCCTGGATGGACAGGCCCATGGCCAGGCCCGTGGGCAGGTTGGTCCCCCCGACCCCGGACCAGATCAGGAATCCGAGGCCCACGTCCTGCGGGTCGACCACGATGTTGCGCTCGATGAGGATGCCCGCGCCCGCCCCCTGCACGCGGACGGCGTAGGCCTCCGGGCGCCAGAAGGTGCAGTACCGCACCGAGCCCTGGGGGGCGCGGTCCTCGGTGGGCGAGAGGTCGCCACGGAAGCGCACCTCGCCGCCGATGATGATGCAGTCGCGGATGTCGAGGCGGTGGTCGCAGAAGCTGATGCAGAGCTGCTGTCCCTGCAGGTCGAGGATGGCCCCGTTGCCCTCGATGCCCACGTCCAGGCCGGCGCCGGAGGGCAGGAACTGCTGCCGGTCGTCGTCCCAGATGGCGCCGATGAGCAGGCCGCCGGTGTAGCGCTGGCCGGTCTCCAGGACCAGGTAGCGGTCGTAGCCGTCCTCGGCAGAAGCGGCCTCGAACACGGCCTGCAGGGGGATCTGGGCTGGCGCGCCGGCGGCCAGCAGCAGCGTGGCGGCCAGGGCCAGGGAGAGCGGACGCGCGGGGTCGGGGCGTGAGGGCATGGCATCTCCGGGGTTGCGGAGAGATGATACCACGGGTCCGGACCCCACGTCACCACGAAGCGGGGCCGGGGATCGCTCCCCGGCCCCTGGCGTCTGATCGGATCAGACGGTCCTGTCGACCAGCGTGACTAGTTGAACAGGGCCTTCACGTCGGAGAAGCTGTGGTTCTCGACGGGGGTGACCAGGTTCAGCAGCAGCACGTAGTCGTACTCGTTGCCCTCGAAGCCGCCGGGGGCCTCGAAGGTCTGCGGGCCGACCCAGAACCAGACGATGTCGCCGGCGTTGCCGGTGATGGTCATGGTCCCCTCGGTGCAGGCGCCGATGGGCACGTTCTGCAGCACGCCGACCGAGCCGCAGTCCTGGGGACCGAGCTCGAACATGTAGGTGGGAGCCTCGGCGTCGCCGATGATCTCGAGCACGCCACCCTCGGGGATCTCGATGGTGAACCAGTCGGTGTCACGGCTGTTGGTGCCGCCGGCGGCGATGTACCAGCCGCTGACGCCGCAGAAGATGGGCTGGGTGATGGGCTGGAAGGGGTTGCTGCCCTCGGTGTTGCAGCCACCGTTCCACTCGTCGACGTAGCCGTCGACCAGCGGGGGCTCGCCCTCGAGCTCGGCGCCGGCCGGGCACTCGAGGATGCAGGGGACGAACTCGCTGATGTTGATCAGGTACTCGCCAGCGTCGCCGCCGTAGCCGTCGACGATGATGAAGTACTGCACGCCCGCGTCCAGGGCCACGCCCTCGAGCTTGGAGGTGTAGTCGCTGTAGAAGTCGTCGTTGCAGGCCACGAGCGCCAGGTTCTCGTCGTAGACGTAGACCTTGGTGTCATAGGCCGAGCCGAACAGATCGATGTCCACGGCCGTGGCGGCCTCGGGGGTCACGGTGTAGACCACGTCCGGCGAGGTGGAGCCGCTGTAGGGGCAGACCTCGTCGTAGTCGTCGGTGTAGCCCACGGTGGTGCCGGTGCCGTCGACGACGGGCAGGGTCACGGCGACCGCGTCCAGGATGGTGTCGCCACCCTGCAGGGCCGGGTTGGGGACGTTGACCGGGTAGTTCACGACCGGCTTGGCGGGCTTCTCGGCGCCGAG
>JAASSM010000556.1 GCA_021767885.1 bacterium
CCGAGCGAGCCGGCAAGGCCGGACAGACCGGACGGGCGACACGACGGGCGACCCCGCGGCGGGTCGCCCGTCTTTCCTCCCGCCCGGGCCGCCGGGCGCGGTCAGTCCGCCAGCCCCAGGGCCCGCCGCTGGAAGGCCGGCAGGGCGAAGGCCGCGCGGTGGATCTCCGGCGTCCACCAGCGCAGCTCGCCCAGCGCCGCCACGCGGGCCGGGTCCGGCGCGGCGATGGCCGCCGCATCCAGCGCGCGCCCCTTGCTCGCGAGGCTGAAGGACCACAGCCCGCCCGGGTACAGCAGGTTGTGGTAGTTGTAGACCACCGCGCCGGCGAAGGTCCCGCGCAGGATGTCCAGCAACGCCCGCTGCGTGGGCAGCTCGTACCACGGGTTCTCGCACTGTGAGACCACCAGGCCGTGCTCGCCCAGCACGCGCGCCACGTTGGCATAGAACTCCGGGCCGAACAGCGGCTGGGCCGGCCCCACCGGATCGGTGGAGTCCACCAGCACGACGTCGTACCGCCGGTCGGTCCGCGCCACGTGCTCGACGCCGTCGGCCACCGCGACCGTCACGCGGGGATCGTCCAGGCAGGCGGCGGTCAGCGGCAGGTGTTCGCGGCAGGCGTCGATCACCATGCCGTCGATCTCCACCAGGTCCACGTGCTCCACCGTGGGGTGCCGGAGGCATTCCCGCACCGTGCCCCCGTCGCCGCCGCCGATCACCAGGACCTGGCGGGGCTCCGGATGCAGCAGCAGGGGCACGTGCGCGATCATCTCGTGGTACACGAACTCGTCCCGCTCGCTGAGCATGTACAGGCCGTCGTTCAGCAGCACGCGGCCGTGGCCGGCGGTCTCCACGATCTCCACGGTCTGGAAGTCGCTCTCGCCGCGGAAGAGCACGCCGGTCACGCGCAGGCGCAGGGCGTGGGTGTCCTGATTGCGTTCCTCGACCCAGCAGTCCATCACTCTCGCTCCAGGTGGCAGTAGACGGTGTGATACCCGTTGCCGAGCACCACGTCGGTGACCCGGCGGGGCGCATAGTGCTCCGGCAGGAAGCTCAGCCGCACCGGGGCGGTGAAGTAGAGGAGGTCCGCCCGCCGCGGCCGGAACGCGGTCAGCAGGCGCTCCACGCACCGGCCCGCCTCGGCCGCGGTGAAATCCCAGCCCAGCTCGAAGCTCGCGTACGACGCCTCCCGCTCCGGCGTCACGTGCATGGTGGCGTAGCGGCGGCCCGCCAGGGCGTTCAGCGAGTAGCCCACGGGGTCGAACAGGTGATCGTCGAAGACGAAGCCCGGCAGCAGCCCCGTCAGGCCCAGCCGCTCACGGATGCTCAGCACTCCCGGTCCGGTGGGCGTGAAGAGGTCCATGAGGCCGGGATCGATGTCGTGCATGAGCAGCTCGAGGGTGGTGTCGCCCGGAGGGACGGGAGCGGGCCGGTCGAGGTGGAAGAGGCTGATGTGGTCGGCGTCGCTCTCGCCGAAGCAGTGGTCCGTGCCGGGCATCCGTCGCCGCAGCCGGGCGACGTCCGCGGCGAAGCGGCTGGGCTGCTCGTCGGGGAAGTTCTCGTTCTTGCGCTCGTAGATCAGCGACGTGACGTGCTCCTGGCCCACGTGGTCGAGCAGGTGCAGCAGGCCGTCGATGAGGGTGGTGCGGCCGCAGGTGATCATCAGCGCCCAGTGATCGGAGACGAACAGGCTCGACTCGCTCAGCAGCCAGGCGTCCAGTTCCGCGTTGCCGTGATGGGAGAGGATCTCCGCCCGGCTCGCCCGGACCACGTCGGTCCAGAACGCCGGGCCGAGGGCGCGCAGATCCGGGCCCTGCGGGCCCACCGTCAGCTCGAACTTCTTCTCGGTGCCCTCGAACAGCATGGGCGCGTCTCCCTTGGCGAGGCGACGGACGATGATCCCGGCGAGCGCCCGCAGCACGGAGCAATTATGCTGGCCCCGTACCCGGAACGCCACGTCCCGAGAGCGAGGAGTTCGCCATGTTCTACTTCCGGCTGAACAAGGTCCGCCTGGTGGAGAACCGCGAGGGCTCCATCCTCTTCGGTCTGCTCAAGCGCGACCGCGCGGAGATCCAGTTCCTCAGCCTGGTGACCACCGGCGGCGAGGACTTCCCCGACCTCGCCGAGCTGCTGGCCACCGAGGACCCGGCGCGCCGCCGCACGATCACCGCCGACATCGTCCGCCGGGTGGCGGCGTTCCGCAAGCTCCACACGGTGGAGAACGTCCGCGATGGCCACATCTTCCCCTTCGGCGACACCGGCTACAACGTCTTCCAGTCGCCGGCCATCCCCGACCACTTCAACTGGCTGCTGCTGGCCGTGGAGATCGACGAGGACGTCCGCGATCTCGGCGCGGCGGTGGAGCAGGAGATCGCCCGGCCCGAGTTCGACGACTTCGTGCTCAGCTTCCTGCAGCTGGTCTCGGCGGCGGCCAACCCCGCCCTGGCCGCGGCCGTCGCCGCCATGCGCTACCTGGGCGCGGTCTGGGCGCGGCAGCTGCAGGGCGACACCAACGACCAGGCCGGGCTGCTCTACATGAGCCTCAACCGCTGGGAGCACTATCCCCATGGCAAGCGCGACCGGCAGGAGGTGCCGGACCTGACGGGCAACATGTTCG
>JAASSM010000557.1 GCA_021767885.1 bacterium
CACCAGGACGATGGCCGCCACCGAGAGCAGGAACCCGGGCACGATCTCGTAGAGCTCGAAGATGCCGCCGGAGAGGTTCTTCCAGACGATCACGGTCACGCCGCCGGCGATGATCCCCGCCAGCGCGCCCATCCGGGTCATGCGGCGCCAGAACAGCGACAGCAGGATGATGGGACCGAACGTGGCGCCGAAACCGCCCCACGCGTATGAGACCAGCTCGAGCACCTTGCTGTCGGGATCCATGGCGATCACGAACGCCACCAGGGCGATGCCGATCACCGCGCCCCGGCTCACCCAGACCAGTTCGCGCTGGCTGGCGTCGCGGCGCAGCAGGACCTTGTAGAGGTCCTCGGTCAGGGCGCTGGAGGAGACCAGCAGCTGGCTGTCCGCCGTGGACATCACCGCGGCCAGGATGGCCGAGAGCATCACGCCCGCCAGCAGGGCGGGGAACACGGCGTCGATGAGCAGCATGAAGACGCGCTCGCTGTCCGCGCCGGCCAGGTCCTGCGGCAGGACCGCCCGGCCCACCACCCCCACCACCACCGCCATCAGCAGGCTGATCGCCACCCACACCATGGCGATCCGCCGCGCGTCACGGATCTGGCGGGGATCCTTGATGGCCATGAAGCGGGCCAGGATGTGCGGCTGGCCGAAGTACCCCAGGCCCCAGGCCAGGGAGGAGACGATGGCGATCACCCCCACGAACGCGCCATCGGTCCCGGTGAGCACGTCCAGTAGTTCGGGGTTGATGTCCACCACGGTGCGGATGGTCCCGCCCACGCCCCCGGAGAGCGACATCGCCGCCACGGGCACCGCGATGATGGCCACGAACATGAGCGCCCCCTGGATCAGGTCGGTCCAGCTGACCGCCATGAAGCCTCCCAGGAAGGTGTAGGCGATGATCACCAGCACGCCGATCACCAGGGCGCTGGTGTAGGAGACGCCGAACACCGTCTCGAAGAGCTTGGCGCCCGCCACGAAGCCGCTCGAGGTGTAGATCATGAAGAACACGAGGATGAACACCGCCGAGACGATGCGCAGCACCTTGGAACGGTCGCGGAAGCGGCTCTCGAAGTAGTCGGGCAGGGTGATGGAGTCGCCGGAGGCCTCGGTGTAGTCGCGCAGACGCCGCGCCACGAACCGCCAGTTGAGGTACGTCCCCGCACCCAGCCCCAGGGCGATCCAGAGCGCCTCCACCCCGGCCAGGTAGGCGAAGCCCGGCAGGCCGAGCAGCAGCCAGCCGCTCATGTCGGACGCCTGCGCGCTCATGGCCGCCACCCAGCGGTTCAGGCCGCGGCCGCCGAGGATGTAGTCCGAGAGGTTCCGCGTGCGGCTGTAGAAGTACCAGCCGATCCCCAGCATCACGGCCAGGTAGAGGACGAAGGTCACGAGGATGCCGGTGGAATCGCTGGTCATGGGACCCTCCTGCGGCTGGGGGCTGCGGGCAGGCGCCTGCCCAGCCTAGCGCATGATGCGCGCCCGCTCAACCGCACCCGTGTTGCGCCACGCCGCGCGCCCGCCGTTCTTGTCGCCATGACCGCCCGGCAGGAACGCCTCGCCCCCCACCGCCCGCCCGCCGCGACGAGGTCGCCGGACCATCCCGGCGAGCGCGCTCGCCTGCTGCTGCTCCTGGTCGCGCCCAGCCTGCTCGGGGCCCTGGGCATCCTCGGCCTGGGCAGCCTGGCGGCCACCTTCTGGCTCTACCTGCTCGGCGGGTGCGCGCTGTTGCCCGCCCTGCTGCTGCGCGTGCGGCCGCCCGGACGGGGCCGCGGCGGGCTGCCGTGGCGGCCTGCGGACCGCCCGCGCTGGCGCCGTGCCTGGCTCTGGCTGTCGGTGGTCTTCGGACCGATCTTCCTGGCGCTCTACCTGCTGGCACGCCCGCACCTCGGAAGCGTCGTGGCCTACCGCGAGCGCTTGACCGCCCTGGGCGTCGACCTCGGCGACCCCCTCGCCGCCGCCCTGGTCTTCCTGCTGCTCAACCCGCTCCTGGAGGAGTGGTGGTGGCGCGGGCAGGCCACGCCGCGGTGCGTGGCCGCCTGGGGGCGCCGGCCGGGCCTCGCGCTGGCCGCCGCGGGCTTCGGCGTCTACCACGTGGTGCTGCTGAGCGGCCTGTTTCCGCTGGCGGTGGCGGTGATCCGCGCGGCGCTCATCGCCGCCGCGGGGCTGCTGTGGTCGGTGATCGCCCTGGAGCAGCGGAGCTGGCGCGACGTCTACCTGGCCCACCTCGTCGCCGACCTCGCCATGGTCGTGCTCTTCGCCCTGGTGGTCCTGCCGGCCGGATGATCCCGCCCCGCGGGGTGATCCGGCTCCGCGGGCTGACCCCTCGCCGCCACGGCCGCGACCGTCACCGCATCGGGGCGTGCGGCGGCCGGAACTCCGGCACCCCCGTGGCCATGGGGTTCTCCTCGTGGTCGCTCCACTCGTACCAGCCGCCGTCGTAGACCGCGGCCCGGTCCCAGCCCATGAGCCAGGCGCAGAAGAAGGCCTCGCTGCCGCGCCAGCCGGTGCCGCAGTAGAAGGCCACCCGCTTCTCCGGCACCACGCCCACCTCGCGCCAGCGGTCGGCGATCTCCTCGTGATCACGCATGGTCTGGTCGCGGTTGCGGTAGTTCTG
>JAASSM010000558.1 GCA_021767885.1 bacterium
CAAGCAGATGGTGATGAACAACATCGGCAGCGTGAGCATCGTCCTGGGCTTCCTGCGCAACCCGAAGGTCACGGCCATCCCCGGGCTGGTGGCCGACGTGGTGCGGCGGACCCGCTCCGGTCGGGTGCTCGAGGTGGTCGCCGGCGACCGGCGCCTGACCGGCGGGCACGCCAACAAGGACGTGCCGCGCGCGCTGCTGGAGAGTCCGGTGAACATCCCGGTCAAGACGCTGCGTCGGTTCATCCACGTCAAGTACGTCTCCAAGACCGACCTGCGGCGCATGGCCCGGGACCGGGCGCGGCTGCGCAAGGAGGTCTGCAAGGAGATCGAGACCTACCTCGAGTCGCTGGCCTGACCCGCGCCGTACCGGACCCGCGCAGGACCCGTCTTGACCCTGTCGGGCCCGCGATCTAGCTTCTTCGTTCCTTCTCGTTCGCCGGTTCCTGCCCGTCCAGGAGCCGGCCGCCGTCTTTCTTCGAGGTGGAGCGACATGCAGGCTGGCAGCGAAGCGACGCGTCGGATGGTCATCGCCCTGGGGGGCAACGCGATCCTCCCGGTGGGCAAGCGGGGGACCTTCGACGAGCAGGTGGACGTCACGCGGGAGACCATGGACCAGGTGGCCCAGCTGGCCGCACGTGGACATGACATCGTCATGAGCCACGGCAATGGCCCGGTGGTGGGCAACATCGTCCTGCGCAACGACGCCGGCGAGCAGCTGCATGGCATCCCCGCCATGCCCATGTTCGTCTGTGGCGCCGACAGCCAGGGGGGACTGGGCTATCTCATCCAGCAGGCGCTGCGCAACAGCCTGCTCAAGGTGGGCATCGATCGCACGGTCACCGCGGTGGTCACCCAGGTGCGCGTCGATCCCGACGATGCGGCCTTCGCCCATCCCACCAAGCCCATCGGACCCTTCTACGACGAGGAGCAGGCCCGCCTGCTGGAGCAGGAGAACGGCTGGACCGTGGTCCAGGATGCCGGCCGCGGCTGGCGACGGGTGGTGCCCAGCCCGCGCCCCCTCGAGGTGGTGGAGTGGCCGGCGATCCGGGCCCTGCTCGACGCGGGCGTGCTGGTGATCGCCGTGGGTGGCGGTGGGATCCCGGTGGTCCGCGAGGAGTCTGGCGAGCTGCGCGGCGTCGATGCGGTGATCGACAAGGACCGCGCCAGCGATCTGCTGGGTCGGCTGGTGGGGGCGGACACGCTGATGATCGTCACCCAGATCGACCGCGTGTTCGTGCGCTTCGGTCGGCCGGACGCCGAGGCCCTGGACGTGCTGCCCGCCTCGCGGGCGCAGGCCCTGCTGGATGCGGGGGAGTTCCCCGCCGGCAGCATGGGTCCGAAGATCGAGTCGGCGCTGGGCTTCCTGCAGAACGGCGGCCGCGAGGTGATCATCACCGATCCGCCGTCCATCCTGGCCGCGGTGGCCGGCGAGGCGGGGACGAGGATCGTTCCCGACCGGGCCTGAGACGCCCGGCAGCCAGCGCGTCGCGACGCCAGCCGCCGGGTCGCTTTTCCATTGTTCGCCGGCAGCCGATTGTCTAGGCTGCGGGGGAGGAGACTGGAGGTCGACCCCGTATGGCTCGCAAGGTCCTGGTGATCGGTGGCGGCGGCCGCGAACACGCCCTCGTGCGTCAGCTCGCCGCCTCGCCCCGCAATCCCGAGCTCTTCGCCGCGCCCGGCAATCCTGGCACCGCCGCGCTGGCGACCAACCTGGCCATCGAACCCCGCGACCAGGACGCGGTGGCGGCGGCGTGCCGCGAGCACGGCATCGACCTGGCGGTGATCGGTCCGGAGGACCCGCTCATCGCCGGCCTGGCCGATCGTCTGCGGCAGGAGGGGGTGGCGGTCTTCGGGCCCGGCCACCTGGGGGCGCGCCTGGAGGGCGACAAGGAGTTCGCCAAGGAGGTGATGGCCACCGCGGACATCCCCACGCCGCGCTACCACGCCTTCAGCACCGTCGACGCGGCGCTGCGGCACCTCGACACCATGGGCCCCCCCGTCGTGGTCAAGGCCTGTGGCGCGGCCGCGGGCAAGGGCGTGGCGGTGTGCGATTCCCCGGCCGAGGCGGAGGCGCACATCCGCGCCTGTCTGGAGGGGCAGGAGTTCGGCACCGCGGGCGACCGGATCCTGCTGGAGGAGTGCCTGTTCGGACCCGAGCTGTCGGTCCTGGTGGTCACCGACGGACAGGACTACGCCCTGCTCGCCCCCAGCCGCGACCACAAGCGCGTGGGCGAGGGCAGCACCGGACCGAACACCGGCGGCATGGGCGCCTATGCGCCCGTATCCCTGGACGAGGACCTGTGCCGCCGCATCGATACGGAGATCGTCGCCCCGCTGCTCGCCGAGCTGGTCCGGCGGGACATCCCCTACCGTGGCGTGCTCTACGCTGGCCTGATGCTCACCGAGGACGGCCCCCGGGTCCTGGAGTTCAACTGCCGCTTCGGCGATCCGGAGACCCAGGTGGTCCTGCCCCTGCTGACCGGCGACTTCCTCGAGCTGGTGGCGGCCACCGCCGAGGGCCGGCTGGCCGACTTCCTGCAGGGGCTCCCCGACGCGGAGACCGGCGGGCCCGAGGGCTGGCCGGGCCGGGGGATGACCGACTGGCATCGCCA
>JAASSM010000559.1 GCA_021767885.1 bacterium
AGAACTCGACCATGTCCTCCAGGGTCTCCTGGCTGCCGTCGTGCAGGTAGGGGGCGGTCAGCTCGATATTGCGCAGGGTCGGCGTCTTGAAGGCGCCGATCTTGTTCATGTCCTCGCTGACGGCGAAGCGGCCCAGTTCGGAGGCGTCGGGATCGGTGAGCACGGTCTTGTCCACGTCCGCGCCCTCGGCCTTGGCCTGGAGGAATTCCTCCGCGATCCCGGCCACGCGGCCCTGGATGTTCTTGAAGCCGACGCCGATGTTGTGGAAGCGGTTGTCGGTGAACAGGGCCTGCGTCTGCTCGACCTGGTGACAGGACACGCAGCGGCCCTGGCCGGTGAAGACCTCGAAGCCACGGACCTGGGCCGGCGTCATGGCATCCTCTTCCCCGGCGAAGTACCAGCGGTCGAAGGGTGAGTTGCCCGCGATCAGGGTGCGCTCGAAGGTGGCGATGGCCTTGGCCACGTGATCCATGGTGATCTCTTCCGGTGCGACCTGGAATACCTCGCGGAAGGTCTGCACATACTGCGGGTCGTTGCGGATGGTCTCCAGGATCGGCTGATGAGTCGCCAGGCCGCCCTCGACCGGATTGATGGGCGGCTGCAGGGACTGCGCCTCCAGGGTCGGTTCGCGCCCGTCCCAGAACTGGGTCTCCATGTAGGCGGCATTGATGACCGTGGGCGCGTTGCGGGTGCCCTTCAGGCCCCTGAAGCCTTCTGACACCGGCAGGTTGTCGGTGAAGGCCTTGCCGGGGTCGTGGCAGGTGGCGCAACTGACCTCGCCGTCGGCGCTGAAGCGCACGTCGTTGAACAGCCGGTCGCCCAGTTCGACCTTGGCCGGGGTGATCGGATTATCGGCCGGTACCGGGACCGGTGGCAGTCCCAGTGGTGTCTCGCCGAGGGCGGGCAGGGGCCCGCACAGCAGAGCCAGGCTGAGGGCGCCGGCAGTGGGGAGCTTCACAGGCATGGCAGATCCTCCTTGGTTATTGTCACGGCCGGTCCGCAACCGCCGCCCGGGCGGCTGCCTGGACCAGGGGTTAGAATGAGTCTAAGTAAAGCTTACGAAATGGGGGTATGCAAGGAACGGCCGCGGAATTCTTTCCCGGGGACGGCGTTTTTTCGGGAGGTCGTTGTTCGCCGGCGGGTTTTGTGTTGGATTTTGCGGCCGTATCCTGTAGAGTATGCGCGCTCAACAGGCGCGTAGCTCAGTTGGTTAGAGCACCACCTTGACATGGTGGGGGTCGTTGGTTCGAGTCCAATCGCGCCTACCAACTCGATCGAGAAGGGGACAGATCCCGGTCTGTCCCCTTTTTAACTTACAGACTTGAAGCAAGTGGCCCCTCGTATCGGTCACCACTGGAGAGCAGCATGCCCACGATCACCCTTCCCGACGGCAGTCAGCGCAGCTTCGATCACCCCGTGACCGTGCGGGAAGTCGCCGCCGACATCGGCGCCGGCCTGGCCAGGGCCGCGCTGGCCGGCCGGGTCGACGGCCACATGGTCGATACCAGCTATATCATCGACCGGGACGCGGAGCTGGCCATCGTCACCAGTCGGGACGAGGATGCGCTGGAACTGCTGCGCCACGATGCCGCCCATGTCATGGCCCAGGCGGTGCAGGAGCTGTACCCCGGCACCCAGGTCACCATCGGCCCGGCCATCGAGGACGGCTTCTACTACGATTTCGCCCGCGACGAGCCCTTCACGCCCGAGGACCTGGAGCGGATCGAGGCGCGGATGCAGGAGATCGTCAAGCGCGACCTGCCGATTGAACGCGAGGTCTGGGACCGTGACGAGGCCATCCGCACCTTCGAGTCCATCGGCGAGAAGTACAAGGCCGACATCATCCGCGACATCCCCGCCGGCGAGGAGATCTCGGTCTACCGCCAGGGCGACTGGTTCGACGTCTGCCGCGGCCCGCACCTGCCCAGCACCGGCCGGCTGGGGCAGGGCTTCAAGCTGACCAAGCTGGCCGGCGCCTACTGGCGCGGGGATTCGAACAACGAGATGCTGCAGCGCATCTACGGCACCGCCTGGCGTGACAAAAAGGAACTCAAGGCCTACCTCAAGCGCCTGGAGGAGGCCGAGAAGCGCGATCACCGCAAGCTGGGCAAGGCCCTGGAGCTGTTCCACACCCAGGAAGAGGCCCCCGGCATGGTGTTCTGGCATGACCGTGGCTGGCAGGTCTACCTGGGCATCCAGGACTACATCCGCGCCAAGCTCCGCCGCCACGGCTATCAGGAGGTGCACACCCCCTCGGTGATCGACCGCAGCCTGTGGGAGAAGTCCGGGCACTGGGAGAAGTTCCAGGACATGATGTTCACCACCGAGTCGGAGAGCCGCGACTACGCGGTCAAGCCGATGAACTGCCCGGCCCACATCCAGATCTACAACCACGGCCTGAAGAGCTACCGCGACCTGCCGCTGCGCCTGGCCGAGTTCGGCTCCTGCCACCGCAACGAGCCCTCCGGCACCCTGCACGGGCTGATGCGGGTGCGCGGCTTCGTCCAGGACGATGCCCACATCTTCTGCACCGAGGCGCAGATCCTGGACGAGGTCTCGGCCTTCATCGACCTGCTGTTCGAGGTCTACCGGGATTTCGGCTTCGAGGAGG
>JAASSM010000560.1 GCA_021767885.1 bacterium
GCGTGTCCTGGACCAGGTCCCCGGTGTCCAGCGTGCTGCGCGCGCGGCCGGGCAGGCGACCGGTCGCCCAGCGGAGCAGGCGGGGCAGATAGCGGCGATAGATCCACTCGACGGCCGCGCTCTCGCCCTCGCGGGCTCGCAGGATGAGGTCGGTGGTGCTGTCGTCGCAGGGAACCGGCGGGGCTGCAGGTGAGCGTCCGGGTGGCCGCCGGCTCGATCGAAAGAAGAGGCTCATGGGCCATCCTCCGGCCAGCGGGGTTCCAGCAACTGGAATGGAATCCTATCATGGCCCACGGTGCTTGTAAACGGCATTCTTGTAAGGTTTTACGTATGGCGAGGCGGCGTTCTCGGGGGGAGCGCGTTCGGTCGGCGCCCCGGATCCGTTGTTCTCCATGAGGCCAGGAACGTGATCGTGCTCGGCTCCCGCGGTCCAGCGTTCCGGCTGCTCGAGGACCGTGGGGGCGGCACCAGCCGAAGGAGACCATCATGAAACGCTGGCAGATCGGTCTGATCGCCCTCGGGGCCCTCGTCCTGCTCATGGCGCCGGCCCTGCAGGCCCGGCAGTACATGCAGGAGGTGCCCGGCCCCGGTGGCGGTGGCGGCGGTGGCATCATCGCCTCCACCACCTGGAACGTGCCCGGCGACGTGGCCACCCTGGCCGAGGCCCTGGCCCTCGCCCGGCCCGGGGACGTCATCGAGCTCGAGCCGGGAACCCACCTGATCCAGGAGACCGCCCTGCGGGTTCCCCTGGGTGTCATGATCCGCGCGGCGGGCGGCGGGCCGGGCGCGGTCGTTCTCGAGGAAGCCCTGGCGGTGGGGCAGTGGCGCACGCATCCCGTGTTCATCGTCAGCGCGGCCCACACCACCAGCCCCGTCAGCGATGTCTGGTTCCAGAACATCACCCTCCGGAACTTCACCCGGGCCTACTGGCCCAACGTGCACGACGCCGAGCCCATCTTCCGCGTGGATAGCGGCCGTCTGGTGATGGACCAGTGCGTCTTCGACACCTACCAGGGCACCGCCGTGGCCTTCCCCGGCGGCTCGGGGATGTTCAACGCCTGCGAGTTCCTCCGCGGTCGCGGTGCGCCCGCCGCGGTGGACTTCCAGGGCGGGAACCTGCACCTCATCGGCTGCAACTTCAGCGAGAACAGCACGCGCCATCCCGGCGACTGGCTCGCACCCCAGGACCGCGATTGCCAGTCGCTGGTCAAGGTGCGCTCCGGCGCGGTGCGTCTCGATGACAACACCTTCCAGCAGAACGGCCCGGCTCCGTACCTCATCGACGTCGACGTTCCCGGGGAGCTCTGGGCCTGCACGAGCTGCCTCGAGCCCAACGCGGCGATCAAGGAGGGCCGGGTGCGGGGCATCGTGACCCTCGAGTGCTGCGAGGCCCTGATCGAGATGTGGGACGTGATCCCTCCCGGTCAGCTCATCGTCCTGGACCTGGCCGGCAAGGCGGCCATCGAGACCCGCACGCTGTCGGAGGTGAAGTCCCTGTTCGAGTGATCGGGCCGCGCCTGGTCGCGCGATCCCCGATGGAATGACCGACCACCCCGAGGTCGGCCCCGGCCGGGATGGCAATCGCGGGGGCGAAGCCATCCCGGCCTTCGGCGTCCGGAGCTTGCGACCGGAACGCTCCGGCGCTTTCTAGCAGGAGGCGACCACTGCGCCGTGTGGAGGTGCCGCAGTCCTCTCGTCTCCGGGGTGATCATGTCCGCACTCGATCCCGCTCCCATGTTCCCCTTCCCCATCGCCGCCGCCCGGCCACTCCGGCTGGCCGACGCCGCGGTGGACGTGGGCGACCTCGCGGCCTTCACGGCCTTCCTCGATGGGGTCCGTGGCGACGCCCCCTCGCTCATCGGCGGCTATGACGAGCCGCGGGGAGTCTATGCCGCGAGCCCGCTGTTCGGTGGCGTGGCGGCCGGCGGGTCGGACGAACCGCGGACCCTGCATCTGGGCGTGGACGTCTGGGCCCCGGCGGGGACGCCGCTCCGGGCGCCGCTGGACGCGGTCGTGCACAGCTTCGCGGACAACCGGACCTTCGGCGACTACGGCGGGACGATCATCCTGACCCATGCCGATCCCCGCGGCGCGGTCTTCCACGCGCTCTATGGCCACCTCGCGCGCCGCTCTCTCGAGGGTCTCCGGGAGGGGCAGGCCATCGCGCGTGGAACGGTGTTCGCCTGGATCGGCGCTCCGGACGAGAATGGGGGCTGGCCGCCGCATCTGCACCTGCAGCGCATCGAGGATCTGCAGGGGCGTCGCGGCGACTTCCCGGGCGTCGTGCGTCTCTCCGAGCGGGAGCACTGGCTCCGCATCTGCCCCGATCCGCGGGATCTGCTGGTCTGAGTGCTGGCCGCTGGCCCGGCCGTGGGTTAGGCTCCCGGAAGTCCGCCCAGCGGCGGCGGCCGGTCGGCTGCCTCCACGCCTGTCCCGGAGATCGACCATGAGTTCTCGTCCCGGCTGTTTCCGTCCCGTCCTCTTCGGTTGCCTCGGACTGGTGGGGCTGGGTGTCCTGGTCCTGCTCGTGGGGCTGCTCATGGCCTGGCGCGGCGTCCAGCGGAGCGAGGTGGTGGACGAGGTCGTCGCCACCAGCGGCGAGGCGACCAC
>JAASSM010000561.1 GCA_021767885.1 bacterium
CGTGGTCATGGAGCGCGAGGACGCGGGGCTGCGGCTGGTCCGCGTGGTCCGCGAGGAGCTGGGCAACCAGGCCGTGCGCATCGTCCTGCGCACCGGCCAGCCGGGGCAGGCGCCGCCCACCGAGGTGATCGCCCGCTACGACATCAACGGGTACCGCTGCAAGGCCGACCTCACCGCCCAGCAGCTGCAGAGCGCCCTGCTGGTGGCGCTGCGCAACTACCGCGACATCCAGACCGCCGTGCGGGCCCGCGAGGGCATGCGCCGGATCCTGGCCGCCGGCAGCACCTTCTTCGCCCACCAGACCGGGTCGGGGTTCGCCGATCAGGTGCTCGCCGAGCTGCTCGACCTGCTGGACGCCGGACCGGGCAACACGCAGCTCTCCGGCCTGACGGCCAGCGCGGCTGCGGCCGGCGACAGGCTGCGCGTGCGGTCGGTGCGCGGCGCGGACGAGAGCCTGCTCGGTCGTCCCCTGGAGACGGTGTTGCCCCTGGCCGCCCTGCGGGTGCTGCCGGCGGTGCTGGAGTCCGGCCGCGGCCTGTTCACCGCCGAGGGCTACCTGGACGTCCTGGGCGCGGAGGAGGGTCCGGCCCACGTGATCTGGATCCGCTGGCGGCGGCTCTCCGGCCGTACCGACCGCGACCTCATCCGCATCTTCATGGCCAACGCCGCGCTCGGCTTCCGCAACCTGTCCCTGCGGCAGGAGATCGTCGACACCCAGAAGGAGATCATCCACACGCTGAGCGACGTCCTGGAGACCCGGAGCCACGAGACCGCCAATCACGTGCTGCGCGTGGGGCTGCTGGCCGCGCGCCTGGGCGAGCTCTATGGCCTGCCCGCCCCGGAGGTGGACGTCCTGCGCATGGTGGCGCCCATGCACGACGTGGGCAAGGTGGGCATCCCGGACGCCGTGCTGAACAAGCCCGGCAAGCTCGACGCCGGCGAGCGCCGCCTCGTGCAGACCCATACCACCATCGGCCACAGCATCCTGGCGCGCTCGGACCGGCGCATCCTCAAGGCCGCCGCCGTGGTGGCCCAGCAGCACCACGAGCGCTGGGACGGAGAGGGCTATCCGGGCGGCCTGATGGGCGAGCAGATCCATCTGCACGCCCGCATCACCGCGCTGGCCGACGTCTTCGACGCCCTGACCCAGGACCGCGTCTACCGGCCGGCGCTGCCGCCGGAGCGGGTGCTGGCCATCATCGCGGCCGAGCGCGGGGCCGCCTTCGAACCGGCCCTGGTGGACCTCTTCCTGGCCCACTGGGAGGAGATGATGGCCATCCGCCGCTCCCATCCCGACCGGCCGGCCGCCGCCGCCGGCGACGAGGGCGAGGCCGTGGCGGTGGGCGCTCAGGCCGGCTCGCCGGCCGCCGGCGGAGGATCCGGCGGCGCCACCGGGACCGAGGCCTCGCAGCCGGCCGCCCGGTAGCAGGCCTCCACCACCGCGAGGGTCCGCACGCCGTCGGCCGCGGTCACCGGCACCGGCGCGTCCCCGCGCAGGGCCTCGCGCCAGTCGGCGAGCATGGCCGGCAGCGTGGGCACGCTGGCGCGCACGTCCTCGCGCTCCTCCTCGCGCCCCCGGCGCCAGCGCAATCCGCCGTCCTGGTAGTCGGCGTGCAGCTGGCCGGCCTCGCCCACCGCCTCGAGCCACCCCGCGCGGCTGTGCGTGTACTTGCTCACCTCCAGGCTCACCCAGCAGCCATCATCCAGCTCCGCGTGGGCGAGGAAGAGGTCCTCCACCACCGGGTTGAGCACGCGGCGCTGGCGGCTGGCGACCCGCGTGAACTCGCGGCCGGTGAGCCAGTGGGCGAGGTCGATGATGTGCACGCCGGTCAGCAGCACGTAGCCGCCCACGGTCTCGGCCCGCTGGCGCTGCCAGGACAGGGTGGTGGGCGCCAGGCGCTGGGCCAGGCGCACCAGGTGGACCGGGCCCAGCTCCGGCCAGCGCGCCCGGGCGCGGCGGAGCACGGGGTTCCAGCGCAGGGTCTGGGCCAGCATGAGCGACGGCGCGCCGGGCCGGGCGGCGTGGGCGGCCAGGGCGCGGGCCTCGGCCAGGGTGCCGGTGAGCGGCTTCTCCAGCAGCACCGGCTTGCCGGCGTCCAGGGCCGCGGTGGCCAGGGCGGCGTGGCTGCCCGGCGGGGTGGCGACGATCACCGCGTCGACGTCCGGCGCGGCCAGCAGCGCGTCCGCCTCGCCGGTCCAGCGGACGCCGAACTCCGCGGCGGCGGCCTCGCCGGCGGCGCGGTCGCGGCGGCAGAGGGCGGTGCAGGTCAGGCCGGGCACGTCGCCCCGGACCAGGTGGCGGACGTACCGGCAGCCGTGTGTCCCGGCGCCGACCACTCCGATGCGCAGCGTCATCGTGGGGTGACACTCCCGGGCACCGGCCGCGGCGGCGGCAGGGACCGGCAGGCCGCGGCTCGCCTGCAGGGGCGGCGGTGCCGCGGGCCGCCCCGGCCGGTCCAGATCCTGCGAGCGGGGCGCGACGGACGCCGGCGCCCCGTCCGCATCCTAGGCCAACCTCCCGCCGAGGAGCAAGCGCATGCGCACAGTTACCGGAATCCTCCTGCTGATCTCCATGCTGGTGCTGGCCCTGGCCGCCGCGCCGGCGTC
>JAASSM010000562.1 GCA_021767885.1 bacterium
AACACCACGCACCGGCCGCAGGACCTGGTGGCGGCGCTGCAGCGGGCGGGATTCGCCGTGGAACCGGAGCAGCTGGTGGGGGCGCTGGAGACGGGGCTGGCCTGGCTGCGCGACCAGGGCCTGCGGCGGCTGGGCTGGCTGGGGGCGCCCGGTCTGCGACCCTGGGTCACGGTGCAGGGGCTGCAGATCGTCCCGCCATCGGCCCCGTCGTGCGACGCGGTGGTGCTGGGCGTGGATCCCGAGCTGCGCGTGGACGACCTCGACCGGGCGCTGGCCTGGCTGCGCGGCGGCGCGGCGCTGCTCTGCCTGCACCGCAACCGCTTCTGGCTGGATGCCAACGGCGAGCCCCGGCTGGGGCCGGGCGCCTGGGCGGCGGCGCTGGAGGCCGCGGCGCCGCAGGCGCGGACGGTCACCGCGGGCAAGCCCGAGCCCGCGGTCTACCGTGCGGCCCTGGAATCTCTTGGCGCCGACCCCCACGAGGCGCTATTTATCAGCGATGATCCCTTCTCCGATCTCGCGGGGGCCCGCCGGCTCGGCCTGGCCACCGTCCTGGTCCTCTGCGGCAAGTACCCGGACCCGGGGATCCTCGACACCCTCGCCGCCGACGAGCAGCCCGACCTCGTGCTCGCGCGGCCCGATCAGCTGACCAAGGACGCCATCGCGTGAAGCCCGACACCCGCGACGACCACCCCGGAAACCCCCAGCGGCGCGAGCGCCTGGAGGTCAACACCCTCACCGCGTGGGACCTGCAGCGGACCCGCGAGGGCCGCTCCCAGGATCCGCGGGTCCGCCAGATGGTCTTCAAGACCCACGAGCGGCTGCGCTCGCTGGCGGAGGCGGAGCTGGGCGTCCCCAAGCACCAGCGGTCGTTCCTGCGCGCGGGCGAGCCGGGCGCCCCGGGCGTCCTGCTGGTCCACGGCCCGGAGCAGTCGCCGGCGGAGGTGGTGCCCCTGGCGCGCACGCTCCACGATGGCGGCTGCACCGTGCACGGCCTGCTGCTGGCCGACTACGGCCACGGCATGACCGACCGGCCGGAGGCGCGTTGGCGCGCCTCGCTGCAGCAGGTCCGGCTGGGGTACCGGCTGCTGGCGGAGACCTGCGAGCACGTCCACGTGGTGGGGCTGGGCTTCGGCGCCACCCTGGCGCTGCACCTGGCGGGCCGCGAGCCGGTGGCCTCGCTGGTCCTGCTCGCCCCGGCGCTGGTCCCGCGGGTGGGACTGGGCGTCCGCGTCCTGCAGTCGCTGAACCTGCTGCGGCTGCCGCCCATCCGCCGCCGACTGGGCCTGCTGGTGGATGCCATCGAGGGCATGCGGGCGGCCCAGGACGTGGTGGGCCGGATCGACGTGCCCATCATGGGCGTCCAGTGCGACGACGATCCCCGCATCTCGCCCCAGTCGCTGCGCCTGCTGCAGAAGCGTGCCCACCATCGCCGGTCGCGCTTCCAGGCCTTCCCCTCCGGCGGGCACGACGTGCTCGCCGCCCACGGTGCGGCCGGCCTCGAGCGCGACATCCTCGCCTTCGTCCAGGAGACCAACCCCGCCCGCACGACCGGCTGACCGCGCCGGTCAGGCCGGATCCCGGTCGAGACCCTGGCCCGGAGCGTGCAGCAGGCGGGCGAGCTGGGCGTCGTCCAGCCGCGCCCCCAGCCCCAGCCGCCGCCGCGCCAGGGTCTGCAGCACGTGGACGTACCCGTCCAGGTTCCGGGCCAGCTTGCGCCAGACCGCCACCGTGCCGGGCCGATCGCCCGCGCGGCCGGCCAGCCGATCGGCCGCCATGCGGTAGCCCCGCCAGGCCACCTCGCGATCGCGCCGCCGCGTCTCGGCCACGGTCATGCGCCAGCCGCGGACCCGGCGCCGGACCAGGTCGCCCCGGTCGAAGAGCCCCAGGGCCAGCAGCCGGTGGTCCGCCTGATGGGCCAGGTCCCAGGCCGCCGCCACCGGGCCTGCCGCGCGGGCCGGCGGCAGCAACAGCGGATCACGGCCCGGGGCGACGCCGCCGCGGCCGTCGTGGGTGGCCCAGGCACCGAGCCGGTCGGCCAGGTAGACGTTGACGTCCTCGTCCGGGCCGGCGGTGTTGGTGGGGAAGTCCGAGGCCGCGCGGGCCTCCAGCAATTGCTCGATGAAGTACCAGGACACCGGCCGGGCGCCGTCCCAGGCGGGGAACAGGCTGCGATAGCGGACCGGACGGGGACTGGACGTGGCGAGGCTCATGACCACCTCCCGGGTGGAGCGGGTTGCGACCGGGAGTCTGCAGGGCCCATGCCCGGCCTATGAGTTGTGCCCCGAAGATTGTGGATGGCCCGCGAATGCCCCCGAGAGAGCCTCGGACTATGCATTTCATGTGCTCCCCGGCAGGAATGGTGAGGGAAAGCCGCGGTTCCGGCAGCCATACACATTCTCCGGGGCACAACTAAGGCGCCCCGTGGTGGCGGTCTGGGGGGGCGCCGGCCATATCGCCACCGCCCCCGCCTCATTTCCTGCTACGGTTCGCGGTCACGCTGCCGATAGGCCACCCAGATGTTTCGCGTTTTCCCGTGCCTGGAGAGGTCAACGGCATGAGTGACCGGGATTACCTGGACCTTGACGACGATCTGCCCGAGATCGA
>JAASSM010000563.1 GCA_021767885.1 bacterium
CTCGTGGCCCAGGCTGAGGTAGATCTCGTCGTGGTCGCCGGCGCCCAGGCCCACCAGCATGGCCGCCGGTCCCAGCGGGGTGCGCGCCTGCACGCCCACCACCACGCCCCCGAGGAGCCGCTCGAGGCTCATGTCCTCGCGCCGGGCGAAGACGTTGCCCGCGGCCACGCCCACGGTGGGCCACAGGCGCCCCAGCACGCGCAGCCGGTAGCTCGCCTGCACCGACAGCGCCTGGGCCCCCCACAGCGAGGCCCGGCGCCGGCCAGGCATCTGCCAGGGCCCGCCCCGCCGGTCGAGCTGGAACAGCGGCACCTCCCCGCCGGAGAGCAGGGCGTCGGCCCCGAGGCTGATCACGTGGCCGGCGCCCACCGGCAGGTGCGCCATCGCCGCGGCCCGTAGCTGCCGGTGCTCGCGGCCACCACGCGCGGCGCCCACCACGTCGCGCCCGCGCAGGTGCACCTGCACGCCGCGGGTGGGCAGCTCGCCGCGGTCGCGCGTGTCCAGCAGCAGATCCGCCACCAGGGCCACGGGCTCGGAGGTGACGGCGGGGGTGCGGGCGGCGGGGTCGTCCGGCAGGCCCGGGCCGGCGGGCCACGGCCGCGCCAGCTGCCACACGCGCTCCCAGCGCACGCCGCCGGTCAGTAGCAGCCGCCGCGCCAGGTGCACGCCCAGCCGCGCCTCGGCATCGACGCCCGTCCATTCCTGGGCCGGGTCTCGCCGGTCCTCGCGGACGGGCGGCTCGGCGTGGGTCCAGCCGCCGCCCAGCTGCCAGACCAGGGGATTGCGGCCGATGGTCTCGCCCACCACGTCCACCGCCAGGCGGTCCTCCACGTCGCCCACGCGGACGGTGGAGACGATGCGCTCGTTGAGGTCCAGGCGGTCGTATTGCACCAGCTGCAGGAAGGCGGCCAGCCCCAGCTCGCTACGCCAGCGGGCGCCCAGGTTCAGGGTCCGCCGGTAGCGCTCGGCCACGCGCACGGTCAGGGCCGCCTCCCCGGGGGCGGGGCGCTGGATCTCCAGCCAGACGTTCTCGAAGAAGCCCGTGGCGTGGACGTCGCGGATGCCGTCGAGGGCGCGGTCGAGGTCGAACCGCTCGCCGGGCCGCAGGCCGAACTCCGCGCGCACCACCGCGTCGCTGACCGCCTGCTCGCCGGTCACCTCGACGGCCACCACCCGGGCCGCGGGCAGGGCCTGGCGGTCCAGCGGCCGGCGCGCATCGCCGGTCCAGAAGCGGCGCGGCAGCACCCCGGCGAGGCGGTCGAGGGCCTGGCGGCCAGCGCGGCGGCCGGTGGCGACGAGCGAGTCCAGGCCGCTGAAGGCCATGGTGTCGTGGCGGCCGATGTCCGGCAGGATCACCAGGTCGGCCGCGGCCAGCGCCGCCTGCTTCTGCTGCCGGGTCATGATCTCGAAGGTGTGCAGGCCCACGTCCACGATGCTGTCGGCCGGGTCGCCCAGTTCCGCCACCCGCGACAGCTCCACGGCGATCACCACGTCGCAGCCCAGCTCGCGGACCGTGCGGGTCGGCAGCACCTCGAGTACGCCGCCGTCGACCAGCTGGGAGTCGCCGCGCAGGACGGGGTCGAACACCAGCGGGATGGCGATGCTGGCCTGGATGGCGCGGGCGAGGCCGCCGCCGTCGAGCACCACGCGGTCGCCGTCGACCAGGTCCACGGCCAGCGCCCGGTAGGGCACGGCGAGGCGGTCGAAGTCGCCGTCGGCGGCGTAGTCGGCGGCCACGAGGTGGCGCTGCAGGGTCTCGTAGGCACGCTGGGTGTTGATCAGGCCCGAGGGCAGGTCCACGTCCCAGAAGCGGTAGGGCAGGGTCACCAGCGCCGGCAACAGTCCGCGCCGCTGGCGCACCGACGCGGAGGGCCGCGCGTCCGCGGCGAGCACCTGGTCCCAGTCGGTGCCGGAGACGATGGCGGCCATCTCCTCGCCGGTGTAGCCGGCGGCGTACAGGCCGCCGACGATGCTCCCCATGCTCGTGCCGGCCACCGCGTCGATGGGCACGCCCGCGGCCTCCAGGGCCTGGATCACCCCGATGTGGGCGATGCCCCGCGCCCCGCCGCCGCTGAGGGCCAGGCCCACGCGGGGGCGGGTGGCGCGGTCGGCCGGGCCGGTGGTCTCGGCCGCGGCCAGGGCGGGCGCCAGCGTGGCCAGGATCGCGGCCATGAGCACGACCGGGACCACGGAGCGTGCCGGGTCACGACCCCGCATCCAGCGCCTCCCGCACCTTCCGTGGCAAGCTCGCCCGGATCAGGGCGTACGAGTGATCGACCAGCTCGGCCAGCAGCGCGGCGTCGATGGTCCCGTCCAGCGTCACCTGGTTCCAGCGCTTGCGATCGAAGTAGCGCGGCGGCCCGATGGCCGCGTACGTCTCCCGCAGCGGTTCCACCCGCTCCTCGGCGCAGCGCAGGGACAGGCGCAGCGGCGACTCCTCCCAGGCCATGGCCGCGAAGATCTTGCCGCCCACCTTGAAGACCATGACCTCCGGTCCGAAGGGGAACTCCTCGGTGACGCCGGGCCGGCCGAGGGCCAGCTCGCGGACGGCCTCCAGCCGCGGGTCGAGGTCCCCCGTCGGCGGCTCGAAGCGGCGTGGCA
>JAASSM010000564.1 GCA_021767885.1 bacterium
CGGCGCCCTGGTCACCGACGACGCCACCTTGGCCCGGCGCGTGCGGCGTCTGATCGCAGCCTTGCCCACCTCCAGCCGCGCAGCCGCTGGCCATCGCCACGACCTCATGCTCGGCCTGGTCGGACTCGGTCGCGACCATGCCGCGGGTACTCCGGCCCACGTGGAACGGCGTACCCACCTCGTCCGGACACACCGCCTCGGCTACCTGCGGCCGCCGGCGCCGGAGCTGGCCGATTGCCTGCTCGATGCCATCCCTGGTCAGGCCAGCCGGATCCAACGGCGTCGCGCCGCCGCCTGGTACCTGCGCGACCGCTTGAGCGGTTTGCCCGGCCTGGTGCCGCTGGATCTGGGACCACGCTCGACGCCCTGGCGGCTGACCTTCCTGGTCCCGCAGCGCCGCGACGCCGTCCTGGCCGCGCTGAGAGTGGCCGGAATCCGGGCGACGCACCTCTTTCCCCCGGCTCACCGGCTGCTCGGCCACTCCGATACCCGGTATCCCGTCGCCAGCGCCATGACCGCCGCCATCGTCAACCTGCCGCTCGACGGGTTGACTTGCGACCTGGTCGCCACCGGCGACAGGTTGTGTCGGCTCATCGAGACCGTCCTTTCCCCGGAGAAGCACCATGCCCGATCCTGACCTGCGAACCGCCTTCGCCACCGCTCTCGGCTGCCCCCTACCGCCCGGCAACTTCAGCCGGCATGACCTCGAGGAGTGGGACTCCCTCGGCCACGTCAAGCTCGTACTGCAACTGGAGACCGACCTCGGAGTTCGCGTGCCCCCTGCCGAGATCGCCGGTCTGCACCAGGATTACGATACCGTCGACCGCTATGTGACCACCCACCGCACCGAGGTGCCCACGTGCGCGTGATGATCCATGGCGCCGGTCGCCTGGGGCGGCAGGTTCTGCACCTGCTGCGGACACACTTCGCCACAACCCACGAGGTCTTGGGGTTCGTCGACGACATCCGGGCTCCGGATACCCCGGTCACCGAGGGTCTCCAGGTGCTCGGCTCCCTCGCCGACGTCGCCCGCGATCCCGCCACGGCGCCGGCGCGCGTGGGACTGATTCCGGCCATCGGCTACACGGATCAGTCGGCCCGGGGCCGCGCTCTCGCCCGAGCGCAGCGGCTGGGCTACACGCTTCCCACGCTGGTGCACCCCCATGCGTGGATCGAGCCGGGGTCGTCCCTCGGTCAGGGTGTGATCGCAATGGCGGGCGTGCTCGTGGACCAGGCCGTCCGGATCGGCGATTTCTGCTACCTGGATCAGGGCGTGAAGGTGGGCGAGGAGTGTACGCTCGCCGCCAACACGTACCTGGCCGCCGGCGCCATCCTGGCCGGGGGCGTGCAGGTGGGGCGCGACGGGTTCATCGGCTGCGGTGCCGTGGTCACCGACGGCGTCTGCGTGGGGGACCGGTGCGTCATCAACGCGCAGTCGCTGGTGCATCGGGATCTGCCGGCCGACCACAAGCTGATCCAGACCCGTGATGAGGTCCGCCTGCCCTTGCCCACTGCCGACCCGATCGAAGAGGCCGAACATGGACAAGCCTGACCTGAAACGACTCGAGCCATTCGTCGCCGAGCACGACTTCCCCACGGACATCCTGGTGGAGACCCTGGCGCACTGCAATCTGGCCTGCAGCATGTGCCCGCAGGATCGGCTCTCGCGTCCACGCGGGCGGATGAGCTACGCGCTATGGTGCAAGCTCATGGACGAGGTTGCCCACGAACGCCCGCAGACCAGGATCTGGCCGGCCCTGATGGGCGAGCCACTCATCATGGCGCCGGAGATCTTCCGCTGGTTCCGGTACGCCAAGGATGCCGGTGTCCAACGCATCGCCATGAACTCGAACCTGAACCTGCTGCGTCCCCACCTGGTCGATGGTTTGATCGCCAGCGGCGTGGATGAGGTGATCGTCGGCCTGGACGCGGCCCGCTCCGAGACCTACGCGTCCATCCGCGTCAACGGCGACCTCGGCCGGGTCCAGCACGCCATCAGGCAGCTCATCGAGACTCGCGAGAGGCGCGGTTCGTCCACGCCGCAACTCACCTTGCAGTTCATCGTCATGGACGAGAACGAGGACGAGGAGGAGGCATTCGTCGAATTCTGGCAGCGGAGCGGTCTGCCCGTGAACCTGAAGATCAAGCCCCGTACGGGCTGGGCCGGCACGGTCCCCGTCTGGAGCGGCATGGTCGAGGACCGCGACGCGGACCGGATGCCATGCACGTGGCTGCTTCGACAGATGACCGTCCTCTGGAACGGCCAGGTTCCCCAGTGTGACGGCGACTGGGATGGCCGGACCCGCTTCGGCGACGCCAGCCGCCAGAGTATCCGCGAGATCTGGAACGGTTCGCTCACCCGGATCCGCCAGCGCCATCTCTCCGGTGACTACGATTTCTCGCCATGTCGGGACTGCGAGGACTGGTCGGCGGGCCTCTCCCGGACCGTCCACTGCGCCGCAACCACCGCCACGTCAAAGCAGGAGGCCTGAACGTGCGCGCGACGCGTCTCCCGACACCCGTAGGCCGCATGCGCTTGCGACCGGTCCCAGGGGGCGCTCCGGACGATCCTGGGCCCGTTGGCGCCATCGTTCA
>JAASSM010000020.1 GCA_021767885.1 bacterium
ATCACCACGAGCAGGCTGAGGTAGCAGATCGCTCCCAGCCAGCGGTCGCGCACGGTGGGTTGGGCGTCGCGGACGGGATCGGTCACGTGGCATCCCCCCGGTCTGGCCGAGGCGGCAGGCCCATGGAGAGGTGCCGCCTCGGGCTCGCTCGGCTCAGTTCATCAGGGCGCGGGTGCGTTCCAGTTCTCGCTCGAGCTCGGTGCCGATGGGCGTGATCTGCCCGGCGGCCGCGGCATCGCGCAGCTCCTGGAGAACGGCCACGGCGGCCGCGTGATCGCCGGCCTCGCGCAGCCACTGCACCCGGCGCAGACTCCGCTGGATGTAGGTGTTGTCGGGCAGATCGGCGGAGATGAGCGCCTCCATGGCGGCTGCGGCCTCGGCCGGCCGGCCGGCATCCGCCAGCGCGGTGGCACGGATCAGGGCCAGTTCGGTGCTCGCGGGATGGTCGGCGGGAATCTCCGCGGCGTAGCGGTCAGCCGCGGCGAGGGCCTCGTCCACCTCGCCGGCGCCGAGCAGGGCGTGCACCAGGGCGACGCGCGCGTAGCGTCCGAACTCGCTGCCACCATGCTTCTCGACGCAGTCGCGAAGCGGGATCACGGCGCCCTCGAAGTCGCCCTGATCGATGAACGTCTGGCCCTGGAACAGCATGTAGCTGGCCTCGATCCGCGACGCTTCCTGGCTCTGCTGCCAGTAGGAGCCACCGACCAGCAACACCACCAGCGCCAGCAGGCCGATGCCCACGGCCGTGGCGTTGCGCTGCAGGAACTCCAGCGCCTTCTCCGTGCTGCTGATGAACGAATCCTGCTTCAGGTCCTTCTTGGTAAACTTGTGGGCGGCCACGGTGATCGCACCTCGCGGTGTTCGGGTACTGGGTCGGAAACCTTCGGAAACCTCTCGAGCCGATCCGGTATGATAAACCATGCCCGCCAGGTTTTCCACCGATCGCCGGGATATCCGCGGGAATCTCTGGTACCCCCGGCGCGACTCGAACGCGCGACCCCCAGATTAGGAATCTGGTGCTCTATCCGGCTGAGCTACGGGGGCACCCGGAAGCGGCGGGCGCCTACGGTACGACCATTCAGGCGTATTTCACAAGGGAAAACACGGGAGCGTCGGAGAGCCGCTCGCGGCCGGCGAGGAACTCCAGTTCCACCAGGAAGACGTAGGCGGCCACCTCCGCCCCGCAGCGGCGGACCAGGCTCCCGGTGGCGGCGGCCGTGCCGCCGGTGGCCAGGAGGTCGTCGATCACCACCACGCGCTGCCCCGGGACCAGGGCGTCGGCGTGGACCTCCACCTCCGCCGAGCCGTACTCGAGGTCGTAGCGCTCGGTCACGGTCTCGCGCGGGAGCTTGCCCGCCTTGCGAACCAGGGCCAGGCCCTTGCGGTGCCGTGCGGCGAGCGGAGCTCCCAGCAGGAAGCCGCGGCTCTCGATGGCGGCCAGGCGCTGGTAATCCAGGCCGGCGAGCAGGCCGTCGAGGCCATCGAGGGCCTCGGCGAAGGCCGCCGGGTCCTCGAGCACCGGCGTGATGTCGCGGAACAGGATGCCGGGCTTCGGGAAGTCGGGGATGTCGCGGATGACCTGCTTGAGATCCATGTCCGGGGCCTTTCTGGACGCGGCCCGGCGGGTGGACGCGGGCCGGTCGCCTCCGGCGCCGCGGGGCGGCCGGGGCCGCGACGGACGACGGCGAGGCAAGGGGTTCGCGGGGAAGATGGGTGGTCGGGGCGGGGAGATTTGAACTCCCGACCTCCTGCTCCCGAAGCAGGCGCGCTAACCGGGCTGCGCTACGCCCCGACCATGCAGGCGGCAAAAAGTAATGGGCGCACCGTCCGGCGTCAATGCCGGAGTGCGGTTTATCTCCCGTCGCGGTCCGTGTGCGGGGCGCTCTCCGGGACGCCGGGCTCCCCCACGCCGGCGTCGGCCGCGCGCAGGCCGGCGGCCGGCCCGGCGGGGTGCTCGTCCTGCGCCTGCGCGGGGTCGGTGACGCCCGGCAGCAGGGGCACGAACTGGCACGGGACGGAGCGCTCGACGGCGAGTTCGCCACCGGCGCGCCGGTACCGGTAGAGGATCTGCTCGCCGCCGTGGGCGATGGGAATCAGCAGCAATCCGCCGTCGCGCAGCTGGCCGGCCATGGTCTCCGGCAGACCCGGTGCGCAGGCGGTGACCAGGATGGCATCCCAGGGCCCGCGCTCGGCCAGCCCGAAGCTGGCATCCCCGGGCACCACGGTGACATTGGTCAGCTCCAGCTCACGCAGTTGCTGAGCGGCCCGGGCCGCGAGGGGGGCCACGCGCTCCACGGTGACCACCTCGCGGCAGAGCTGCGCCAGGATGGCCGCCTGATAGCCGCTGCCGGTGCCCACCTCGAGGACCCGCTCGTGGCCCTGCAGCTCCAGCAGGGCGGTCATCAGACCCACGATGAACGGGTTGCTGATGGTCTGCCCGAAGCCGATGGGCAGTGTGCACCCCTCGTAAGCGCGGTGGCGCAGCATCCGCGGCACGAACAGGTGCCGCGGCACCGCCTCCATCGCCTGCAGGACCGGGCGATCGGTCACGCCCGCACGACGGACCTGCACGTCCACCATCCGGCGCCGGGCGACGGCGAGCTCGCGGTGCTTCACGAGGGGTCCTTCTCGCCCTCGGGGACCACGTCGCCCTCCACCCTGGCGATGGGCGTGTCGCCACCCCGGGTGGGGCCCTCGAACACCAGGCCCTGGCCGGTCTCCCGGCGCAGCACGAACCGGTCGCCATCGCCGGCGAAGGCCGGCGCACCGGGCACCGCGCCGCCCCGATGGGCGTGGTCCTGCCACACCGCATGGTTGGTGAGGTCGACGTGCAGGGGCGTCATGCTGGCATAGCCGTCGCGGACGGCCAGGTAGTCGGTCTCGTCATGCTCGGCCCAGGTGGGACCCTTGCCGGCGATCCAGACCAGGGGCCGGCCCCGAGGATCGGCGAGGTCGTTGATCACGTCGTGGTAGACCCTTGATCCCTGGCGGGTTACGCGGAAACCCTTGAGTGAATCCTCGGGGCCGTCGGGGACGTTGATGTTCCACATGGTGCCCCGTGGCAGGGGCGTGCGCAGCATCTCCGGGAGCATGCGGCGGACGAACGCCGCGGCGGCGCCGAAGTCGCAGGGATGCCAGTCCGCCAGGCTCACCGCGGCGGCGGGAAGGCCCTGGACGCAGCCCTCCATGGCGGCGGCGACCGTGCCGGAGTAGTGGACGTCCTCGCCCATGTTCGGCCCGTGGTTGATGCCGGCGATGACGAAGTCCGGGGGATCGTCCCGGAGGATCTTGGCCAGGGCCACCATGACCGTGTCGGTGGGCGTGCCGCTCACCGACCAGCGGGCCGGGCCACAGGCCTTCACCCGCAGCGGCCGGCTGAGGGTCATGCAGCGCCCCGTCGCGCTCTGCTGCGTGGCGGGGGCCACCGTGGTGGTGCGCACCCCGGGCAGGTCGGCGAGGGCGGCCTCGAGGGCGCGCAGGCCGAAGGCGTCGATGCCGTCGTCGTTGGAGATCAGGACGTGGGTCTCGGACATGTCGGGCATTCCTCTGCGGACGCGCCGTCAGCGGCGCGGGTTGGGGCGAGGGCTCTCCTCGCGTCGGCTCGCCAGCAGCACGGCCACCAGGCGGAAGAAGCGGCCGGTGTCGACCAGGGGATTGATGGAACTCTTCTCGTCTCCGTAGACGGTGCTCACCGGCGCCGAGCCGATGCGGCAGCCGCGGCGGGCCAGGCGGACGAGCACCTCGGACTCGGTGTCGTAGCGGGCGGTGCGCAGGCGCAGCCCCTCCAGGCAGCGCACCCGCAGCAGGCGGTAGCCGTTCTGCGAGTCCGGGATGGCGACGCCCGCCAGCCGGCTGACCACCCACGAGGTGAAGCGATTGGTCTGCTTGCGCAGCCAGGGCATCTCCCCGGTGCGGTCCATGCGGTTGCCCACCACCACGTCCAGGTCCCCGGTCCGCGCGGTGGCCATCAGATCGGCCATCTCCGCCGGCAGGTGCTGACCGTCCGCATCCATGGTGTAGACCCATTCCAGGCCGCTGTCCAGGGCCCAGGCGAAGCCGGTGGCCAGGGCGGCGCCCTTGCCGCGATTGACCGGATGGGCGATCACCTCCGCCCCCGCCCGGCGGGCCTCGGCGGCCGTCCGGTCCGCACTGCCGTCGTCCACCACCAGGATGCGGATCTCCGGCTGCTGCGCCCGGATGGCGGCGACCACGCCGGCGAGGTGCCGTCCCACGTTGTAGCCGGGCAGGATCACGCCGGTTCCGGCCATGGTCTCGTCTCCCGGTTCAGTTCCCGGCACCGCCGGCGGTGGCGGTGCGTCGGACCTCGGCGATCAGGGCCTCCAGGCCCCGGGTGAACTCCGCATCCACCGGATCGAGGGTGCGGGCGCGCTCCAGGGTGGTCAGCGCCTCCCGGGACCGCCCCTGGCGCCAGAGCGCCTCCCCCAGCCAGGCGTGGAACTCCTGGTGCGTGGGGAACATGCCGCAGGCGCCCTGGAAGCAGGCGGCGGCGGCGGCGGGGTCGTCCCGCTCGTGGAGCAGGTGGAAGCCCAGGGTCTGCCAGCCGAGGGGCTCCTCGGGGCTGGCCTGGACCTGCTCGCGCCAGTGCTCGCGGGCGGCGTCGGCGTGGCCCACCGCGTGGGCCAGGTTGCCCCGCAGCAGGTGCCAGCGCGGATGGTCCTCGGGGAGCGTCTCGAGCAGGAGCTCGTGGGCGCGGCCCGGCTGGCCGTCCAGGAGCGCCAGGGCGGCCTCTTCCACGAGGTAGAAGCCCGGGTCCTCGCTGGCCGCGCCGGCGTCCTCGAGCAGCCCCCGCGCCAGGCGCCCCTGGCCGTCGGCATGCAACCGGCGGGCGCCGGCGGCCACCACCTCCGGGTCCCAGCCATAGAGGTCCAGGGCGGCCTGCACCGCGGCGGCGGTGGGACGCTCGAACTCCTGGGCCATGAGGATGTGGGCGGCGGCGGGGGCCCGCAGATCGGCCAGGACGGGGCCGGCGGCCAGGTCCACGCAGGTCGGGCAGACCGCGCCCGGGACCGTGGGCAGGAAACCCGCGCCGGCCGTGACCGCGTCGCCGGTGCGCACGGCCTCCAGGGTGCGGCCGCAGTTGCAGCAGCGGACCTCGGCGGGACGCCAGTGGGGGTCGCGAGAGCTCACCGGAGGGTGCCTCCTGGGTGTCCCCACGGCGACCGGGTCACCGGAGGGCAAAAAAAGAGCCGGCCCCCTGCAGGGCCGCCTCGGGTGTCGGATCGGCTGGTCGGGGCGGCGGGATTTGAACCCACGACCCCTTGCCCCCCATGCAAGTGCGCTACCGGACTGCGCCACGCCCCGACCGTTCGCCGGCGACCCGCCGGCAGGGGGTTGTCCCCGCGAGCGGGGATCGGCAATGTAACAAGACAGCCCTCGCGGCACAAGCGGATTCTCGGCCTCCGTTCGCCCACAGCCGCGGCCCGCTCAGCCCTCTGCGGTGTCGGCGCGGCCGGAGCGTCCGGCGGCGTCCTGCGAGCTGCGCCCGAGCCCGCGGACCAGGTCCCGGACCTCGGCCAGCTCCCGGCGGATCTCCGCCAGCTGGGCCGGCCGATCGAGCTGATCGAACGACAGCGCGAGCTGATCCGCCGCCGGCTCCTGGCCGCCGCCGCGGCGCCGGTCGGCCAGTTCCTGCCGTGCGCCGGCGATGCGGAAGCCGCGCTCGTAGAGCAGCTCGCGGATGGCGAGGATCTGCTCGATGTCGCCGCGGCGGTAGCGGCGGGCGCCGCTGCGGTCCTTGCCCGGCCGCAGGCTGGGGAACTCGTTCTCCCAGTAGCGCAGGACGTGGGCCTTGACCCCGGTCAGCTCGGCCACCTCGCCGATGGTGTAATAGAGCTTGCGGGAGAGGTCCAGCGGCTCGCTCACGGCAGGTGCCTCCGGGTGAACGGGTTCCCGCGGCCGGTCACTTCTCCGGATCGGCCTCCGATCGCGGGACGCGGGACATGAGGTCGCGGATGGCCCGGATGGGCGGACGCTGCTTGAAGAGGACCTCGTGAACCGCTTTGACGATGGGAAGTTCTATACCAAACTTCTCGCCCAGCTTCAAGGCCGCAGGGGTCATGTAGAAGCCCTCCACCACCTGGGTGCTGTGCGCCAGGATGGCGGCCGGGTCCTCCTTGCCCAGGGCCACGGCCTCGCCGAAGTTCCGGTTGCGGCTGTGGCGGCTGATGCTGGTGGTGATCATGTCGCCGATCCCGGCCAGTCCGTAGCAGGAATCCTGGCTGCCGCCCATGGCGACGGTGATGCGGACCAGCTCGGCCATGCCGCGCGTGAGCACCGTGCCGCGGGTGTTGTCGCCCATGCCCAGGCCGTCGCAGAGGCCCACCGCCACCGCGATGACGTTCTTGAAGCCCGAGGAGATCTCCACGCCAAGCATGTCGGGGTTGGTGTAGACGCGGAAGTAGGGCCCGGAGATCAGGCGTTGCCACTCCTCCCAGTCGAAGCCGGGGTCGCCGGCCAGGACCACGGCCGTGGGCATCTCCAGGGCCACCTCCTCGGCGTGGCTGGGGCCCAGCAGCACGGCCACGGGGTTGTCGCGATCGGCCTGGACCAGTTCCTCGCGGATCACCTCGCTGAGACGGTTGAGTGTGCCGGCCTCCAGCCCCTTGGCCAGGTTGACCACCGGTACCCCGGCCGGCAGCTGGGGCATGGCGGCCACCTTGGCGATGACCCCGCGCACCGCCTGGCTGGGCACCACCAGGAAGACGGCCTCCGCTCCCGAGAGCGCCACCTTCAGGTCCATGGTGGCCCCCACGTTGGGCGGCAGGCGGTGGTCGCCGAAGTACTCCGGATTGGTGGCGGTGCCGTTGATGCTGGCCACCTGGGTCTCGTCCACGCCCCACATGGCCACGTCGTCCCACTTGTGGGCCAGGTGCCGCGCGAAGGCGCAGCCCCAGCTGCCGGTTCCCAGGATGCAGGCTTTCATGAGCTCGGGTCCTTGGTCGGAGGTTCGGAATCGTGGGTGCCGGGGTCATCTCCGGACGGCGACCCGGTCCCGGGCGAGCGCAGCTGCTGCTCGGTCCCCTCCCGCAGACGGCGGATGTTGGCCCGGTGGCGCCAGATCACCAGGCCGGCCACCACGGCCGAGAAGATGATCAGGGTGATGCTCGGCCCCCGCGAACGCAGCTCGAAGATGAGCACGGCCCAGGGGAACACCGCCGCGGCGCACAGCGAGCCCAGGGAGACGATGCGCGTGGCGATGAACACGGCCAGGAACACGGCGAAGGCCAGCAGGATGGGAAAGGGCTCGAGGATCAGGAACACCCCGAAGGTGGTGGCGATGCCCTTGCCGCCGCGGAAGCGCACGAACGGCGAGAAGCTGTGGCCCAGGATGGCCGCGGCGCCGGCGATGATCCGCCAGACGTCCCCGGTCAGGTGCAGCGGCAGCGGCTCGCCCCGCGGCACCTGACCCACCACCCAGGTCATCAGCAGCACGGCGGCCAGACCCTTGGCCACGTCCAGCAGCAGGCAGAGTCCGCCCCAGCCCTTGCCCAGGTTGCGGTAGACGTTGGTGGCGCCCAGGTTGCCGCTGCCGTGCTGCCGCAGGTCGATGCCCTTGACCCGCAGCCCGATCACCAGGCTGAACGGGATGGCGCCGAGCAGGTAGGCCGCCAGGAGGGTGGCGATCACGGTCATGACCCGGTCCTTTCTTGGCGTCCGGCGGCGGTCGGCGGCGATGCGCGGTCCGCGGCCTAGTGCTTCTTCAGCTTGACGAAGATGCGCGTGCCCTTGAAACCGTAGGCCTCGCGCAGCTGGTTGTTCAGGTACCGCAGGTAGTTCCGCGCGAAGAAGCGCGGCTCGTTCACCGAGAGCTGGAACACCGGCGGCGCGGTGCCCACCTGGGCCCCGTAGTAGATCTTGCCGATGCCGTTCTGGTGCGGCCGTGGCGGCTGGTGGGCCACCACGCGGGCCAGGAAGTCGTTGAGCTGGCTGGTGCCGATGCGCTGCTGCCGCTCCTCGTGGACCTGCCACACCGTCTCCAGGATCCGGCCCAGCCGCTGGTGCGTCAGGGCCGAGAAGGTGAACCAGGGGGCATAGGTGAGGAACGGGATCTCGCGGCAGAACGCCTCCCAGGCGTCCAGGTGGGTACGGTTGCCCTTCTCGGGCACCAGGTCCCACTTGTTCAGGGCGACCACCACGCCCTTGCCGCTGTCGTGGATCAGTCCGGCGATCTTGCTGTCCTGGGTCACCGGACCGGTGCTGGCGTCGATCATCAGCACGGCGACGTCGCAGAGCTCGAGCGCCCGCAGCGAGCGCAGGTTGCTGAAGTACTCCACCGCGGCCGAGACCCGCGCCTTGCGTCGCAGGCCGGCGGTGTCGATGAGGCGCAGCGTGCGGCCGTGCCACTTCAGATCGGTGTGGATGGAGTCGCGGGTGGTGCCGGGGATCTCCGAGACCAGCGCCTCGTCCCGGCCGGTGAGCGCGTTGAGCAGGCTGCTCTTGCCCACGTTGGGACGACCGAGGATGGCCACGTTGCAGTCGGCCGGCGACTCCTCCGCCAGCACCTGCGGGAAGCCCTCCACCACGCGGTCCATGAGGTCGCCCACGCCCTGGCCGTGCAGGGCGCTGATGGTGGTGGGGTCGCCAAGGCCGAGGCGATAGAACTCGCCGGCCGCGTGACGGCTGGCCTCCTTCTCGGTCTTGTTCACCGCCAGGACCACGGGCTTGCCGCTGCGGCGCAGCTCGCGGGCGATGTGGTCGTCCCAGTCCAGGGGGCCGGTCTGGCCGTCCACCAGGAACAGGATCACGTCGGCGGCGACGATGGCGTCGCGGGCGATCTGGGTGACCTGCTCGTCGAAGTCGGAGACGCTCTCGCCGAAGGGGATGATGCCGCCGGTGTCGATGAGGTAGAAGCCGTGGCCGGCCCACTCGGCGGTCTCGATGAGGCGGTCGCGGGTCACCCCGGGCTGCTCGTGGACCACGGCGCGGCGCCGGCCGCAGATGCGGTTGAACAGCGTGCTCTTGCCCACGTTGGGGCGGCCGACGATGGCGACGGTGCGCAGGGCCATGGCTCCGGCGGCGCCGAGGCCGCGGGGTCGAGGGTGAGCGCCGGCCGCCGACGGAGGCGGCGGCGCCGCGGGACGCGTTCACTCGCAGCCGCAAATGACGCAACGACGTGGGCTTGCGAGGTGCGTAACCTATTCCAGATCGGCCCAGAAGTCAACGAAGCCTTCCTCGTCCGGGACCAGCACCGCGTGGGGCTGATCGGCGGCGATCTGCTCGAGGGTGAGGTCGTCGAGGGTCAGGCCGTCGCTGTTGAACACGCGGGGCGAGAGGCAGACCGTCCGTCGCGGCTCCGGCGGCAAGGCCAGCACGGCGCGCCGCAGATCGCCGCCGGACAGGAGGCCCGCCACGGTGACGGTGTGGCCGTAGAACCGGTTCTCCACGCCGATCACCTCCAGCGGCGGACATCCCGCCGCCCGGAGGGCGGGCGCCAGCACGCGGTCGAATGCCCGGGCGGCGATGGTGCCGGTCAGGATGGTCAGCGGACGGCGTGGCATCCGCCCCTCCTGGTCCGCGGTCGCCAGGTCCGCCAGCCAGGCCTCCTCCAGGCGGCGCGTCAGGCCCACGCCGTTGTCCTCCTGGGGAAAGCCCACGTAGTGCCCGGCCTCCGGAAACGGGCGACCGGCCAGCAGGTAGAACTCGTCGCTCAGGTGCAGGAACGGCCCCTCCCAGGCGGCGGCGGCCTCCGCCTGCAGGGGGGCGACCTGGTCGATCACCGCGGCGGCGATCTCCGGCGTCACCGGATCCAGGCGCGCGAGGCCCTCGCGATGCGCGGTCAGGCCCACCGGGACCACGGCCAGGGAGGCCACGCCGCCCGCGCCCTCCTGCGGCCGTCGCAGCGCGAAGAGGTCGCGGAAGCTCCGTTCGAGGTGGGGCCCGTCGTTCCAGCCGGGGCAGAGCACGATCTGCGTGTGCAGCTCGATGCCGTTCTGGGCCAGGGCGCGCAGGACCTCGCAGACGTCGTACTGCCGCTTGATGCCCAGCATCCGCGTGCGGACCTCCGTGTCCGTGCAGTGCACGCTGACGAACAGCGGCGACATCTTCTGCTCGATCACCCGGGCCAGGCCCTTCTTCCCCAGGCTGGTCAGGGTGATGTAGTTGCCATAGAGGAAGCTGAACCGGTAGTCCTCGTCCTTGACGTAGATGGGCGGGCGCATGCCCTGCGGGTTCTGGTCGATGAAGCAGAAGACGCAGTTGCAGGCGCAGCGCTTGAACTCCATGGGCGCGAAGGTGCCCGTCAGCGCGTCGAGTGCGTGCGCGGGCAGCGAGAAGGCCACCTCCTGGCCGTCCTGGCGGCGGACCACCAGGTGCATGTCCTGGTCCTCGGGCTGGTAGTAGTAGAGATCGAGGACGTCCTCCACCGGACGGCCGTCCAGGTGGGTGAGCTGGTCGCCCTCCTGCCAGGCGTAGGCACGGTGATGAGGCGCGGGGAGGCTGCTGGTGATCGCGATCATGGCGCAAGTATGGCGCCGGGCGCGGTCCTGGCGCAAGGCCGCGGATCTCCTCGCGGGCCGCTGGGATTCCGTTGCCCGGAGCCATTCCGGGTGTTAAAATCGCAACATCGAGAGCCCATCCAGGCCCCGCCCCTGCTCCGGAGAACGCCCATGCTCCTGCCTCCCCTCCTGCTCGCCGCCGCGGTACTGTTCTGCGTCGGGGCCGCCGTGGCGCGCGTCTGGCGCTACCATCGGCAGCCCGCGCACCTGCGCTGGGAACTCTATCCCGTGGCCCATGAGGGTGTCCGGGCCCGGTACGGCGGGTCGCACCTCGAGGAGCCGGAGCACTGGCGCCGCCCGCGCCATCTCGACCACGCCGCCGCGCTGCGGGCCATGGCCGCCGAGATCGTCCTCCTCGAGGGGGTCCGGCGGCACAACCGACCGCTATGGCGCTGGAGCTGGCC
>JAASSM010000565.1 GCA_021767885.1 bacterium
CCCGCGGCGCGATTGTCCCGAACCCGGGATTCTTGCGGATTTGAGTCGTTCCCCCGGACCTGTTACAATCATCGGTGCTCATCGCTTCCGGCGGCGCCGCCACGCCGCCCTGCCGTCTCCATCCCTGGAGGATCCCATGCGTCCGGTTCCCCGCCTCCTGGTCGGCCTGCTGCTGGCCATCTGCGTCGCCGCCCCCGCCGCGGCCGGCGACTACTCCCTGGTCCGCCTGTGGTTCGACGGCGCCGACGGCGTCGCGTTCCTCCAGGCGCATCCCGAGCTGGACGTGGCCCACGTCAAGGAGGGCGTGGCGGAGATCGTGGCCACGCCGGCCACCCTGCCCACCCTCGAGGCCAGCGGGATGCGCGTGGAGATGGTCCACAAGGACCTGGAGGCGTTCTACGCCTCGCGCATCGAGCGCAAGGACACCAACTTCGGCGGCTGGCACACCTACTCCGAGAACATCGCCTACCTGGACAGCCTGCACGCCGAGTACCCGGACCTGATCAGCGAGAAGTGGTCCATCGGCTGGAGCCACGAGGGCCGCAACATCTGGGCCGTGCGCCTGTCCGACAACGCCGGCACGGACGAGACCGGCGAGCCGGAGATCCTCCTGGACACCATGCACCACGCCCGCGAGATCATGTCCAGCGAGTTCGGCATCCTCTTCGCCGACTACCTCTGCGCCAACTATGGCACCGACCCGGTGGTCACCTGGCTGATGGACAACCGCGAGCTGTACCTCGTGTCCATCGTCAACCCCGACGGCGTGGTCTACAACGAGACCATCGCGCCCCAGGGTGGCGGCATGTGGCGCAAGAACCGCCGCAACAATGGCAGCAGCTACGGGGTGGACCTCAACCGGAACTACCCATTCGAGTGGATCGGCGGCGGCAGCAGCCCCGACCCCAGCAGCGACACCTATCGCGGCCCCGCCCCCGGCAGCGAGCCCGAGGTCCAGGCGCTGATGAACTTCATCAACGGCCGCGAGTTCGTCACCCACCAGACGCTGCACACGTACAGCAACCTGACCCTCTACCCGTGGGGCTACACCACCCAGCCCAGCCCCGACGACGCGCTCTTCGAGCACATGGCCACGATCATGGCCCAGTACAACGGCTACGAGATCGGCACCGCGCCCGACCTGCTCTATGCCGTCAACGGCGTGACCTCCGACTGGGCGTACGCCGCCGGCCAGGGTCACGATCCCATCCTCTCCTTCTGCAACGAGATCGGCACCACCGGCTTCTGGCCCGACTTCAGCGAGCGCGACGCGCTCTTCCAGGACAACGTCTGGCCCATGCTCTACCTGATGATGGCCGCCGGCGCCTACCCCCACGTCCAGGATGCCGTGGCCACCGACGCCGACGGCGGCCTGCTCGAGCCCGGCGACAGCGGCCTGCTGGCCTTCGATCTGGTCAATCACGGCGCCACCGAGAGCCTGGACGGCGCCGAGCTGACCGTCACCACGGACGACCCCTACGTCCAGCTCGCCGAGGCCACCCGCACCCTGGGCAGCGTGGCTCCCACGGCCACCGTGACCATCGACCCCGCCCTGCCGTTCAGCGTCAGCCCGGCCTGCCCCGACGGCCACCTGGTGGAGTTCACCGTGACGGTGACCTTCGCCGGCGGCGAGATCAGCTACCCGCTGGGCTTCCTGGTGGGCGAGCCCAACGCCCTCTTCTTCGACGACTTCTCCGACGGCACCGGCGACTGGTCCTTCTCCGGCGGCAGCTGGGGGCTGACCAGCAACGCCTACTCCGCGCCGTCGGCCCTCACCGACAGCCCGAGCGGCGAGTACGGCAACAACTGGGACGCCACCGCCACCATCGCCGGCAGCTTCCAGGCCAGCCGGCTGGTGTTCTGGCACCGGTACGACATCGAGAGCGGCTGGGATTACGGCCGCGTCCAGGTCTCCGCCGGCGGCGGCGCCTGGCAGACGCTGGAGAGCTACACCGGCACCCAGAACGCCTGGCAGGAGGTGGACCTGGACCTGAGCGACTACGCCGGCCAGGACCTGCGCCTGCGCTTCTACCTGGACACCGACTACTCCGTCACCGAGGACGGCTGGATCATCGACGACGTCATGGTCCTCGGTGCCGGCAGCCCCAACCAGACCCCGCCGGCGCCGCCGCTGCTGGCCCCCGCCGACGGCGCGATCCTCGACGGCGCCGCCCAGCTCACCGTGGGCAACGTGGCCGATCCCGAGGGCGACGCGGTGACCTACGGCTTCCGCGTCTACGCCGATCCCCTGCTCACCGATCTGGCCGCCAGCGTGGACGGCGTGCCCGCCGGCGACGCCGAGCAGACCAGCTGGACGGCCCCGGCCCTGGCCCAGGGCACCTACTACTGGCGCGCCTACGCCGCCGACACGGAGGCGTGGGGCTCGCTCGGCGAGACGCGCAGCTTCACCGTCGGGTCCACCACCCCGGTGGACGGCGTGGTGATCGGCGATCCGCGCCTCGCGATCCTCGGCCAGGGTGGCGATCGCGCCGAGCTGCGCCTGTCCCTGCCCCAGGGTGCGGACGTGGCGGTGAAGATCTACAACGCCCGCGGCCAGCTGGTCCGCGACCTGTTCTCCGGCCGCGTCG
>JAASSM010000566.1 GCA_021767885.1 bacterium
CAGGGCCAGCGTGGAGGGGTAGCCGTGGAGCCACGGGGGACGGCGTCGGCGCAGTTCGGCCACGTAGGCCGGGAGCGTCTCGCCGGAGAGATGGTAGCTGCTGAAGATGATCTGCCGTCGCGGGCCGCTGAGGCGCCAGTAGGGCGCGCGCCGCTGGCTCGCCGGCACCACGGGATGGCCCACGAAGTAGCCGCACCAGGTGTCCCAGGTGATCCCGTGCCAGCCCCAGTAGCGCCACCAGATCGCCCACTGCTCCCGCAGGGCGGCCTCGGTGATGCCGAAGTGCAGCGCCGCTCCCGTGGATCCCGACGTCTGCCGCGACGACACCGCACGCGACGGCAGGGATCGCGCCCGGAATCCCGCGATGTCCTGGCGCATCTCGAGCTTCGAGAGGATCGGGAGCGCCGCGAGATCCTCGAGACCGCCGATGGCGTCGGGGGCGAGCCCCGCGGCCGCGAACCGTGCGGCCACCGCTGGCATGTCAGCGGCGCACGCGGCGAGGTGGGCGCGGAGGCGCTGGTCGCGGAAGGTCGCGAAACGGTGGGCGTCCCACGTGGCCCGGTCCTCTGCCGCGGCGAGGCGACGGCGGAAATCCGCCCCGAAACGCCGGCGCACAGTCAGAGCGGCCATCCAGGAGACGGCCGCATTCTGCAGGGCAACGGGGCTGCGCTCGTACAGCGTTCGCAGGACTGGCATCGGGTTCGCTCCGGCGGCTATAATACAGACCACGCCCGCGTTTCTCAACCGCCCCGCCCGTGCCGCTCGCTCCCGGAGGCCCGCCTTTGCACCTGCTCTACGTCGCCACGTACTTCGGGGCCCTGACCAACACGTTCGTGGCGCGGGAGGTCTCCGCGCTGCGCCGGCGGGGGCACAGGGTGGACCTGCTCGCCTTGCGGCGGTCGCAGACCTCGGTGGCCGCGGACCCGGAATGCGACCTGACGGGTTGCCGGTACGTCTATCCCGTGTCCCGATGGCGGGTGCTGGCCGGATTCCTGCGGCTGCTCGCCCGGCGTCCGCGGCGCATGCTCCACGCCATGGGCCTCGCGCTGGGGTCGCGTGGCGATTCCCTGCGCGATCGCCTTTTGCTGCTCTGGCAACTCGCCGTCTCCGCGACCCAGGTCCGTGCGATCGAAGAGACGCGGCCGGACCTGATCCACGCCCACCTGGCGGGCCCGCCCGGTGGCTACGCCATGTTCCTCGGACTCCTGACAGGGATCCCGTACTCGTTCACCGGGCATGCCGCCGACCTGTACCGGCGTCCCGTGGGAAACCGCGCCAAGCTCAGGCACAGCCGCGGGGCCGTGGCCATCTCGCGGTACAACCTCGCGCACTATCGCGCACTGGTCCCGGACGTGCGGGCAGCGGTGGTCCACTGCGGCGTCCGCCTCGCCGACTTCCCGTTCCGCCGGCGGACCGCGGCTGGCCAGCCGTTGCGGATCCTGGCGGTGGGGCGGGCCGTGCCCAAGAAGGGGTTCCACCACCTGCTGTCCGCCCTCGCGCAGCTCGATGGCCACCGCCACCCGTGGCGCGCCCACCTCGTGGGTGGCGGACCGCTGCTCGCGGACCTGCGGGAGCAGGCCGCAGGGCTCGGGCTGGACTGGCTCGAGATCACCGGTCCGCGGCAGCAGTCGGAGGTCCGCGACCTGCTCGCCGAGGCCGATGTCTTCGTGCTGCCCTGCGTCGAGGCCGAGGACGGGGACATCGATGGGATCCCCGTATCGCTGATGGAGGCCATGGCCAGCGGATGCCCCGTGATCTCGACGCGGATCTCCGGCATCCCCGAGCTGCTCGCCGACGGCGAGGCGGGCCTGCTGGTGCCGCCGGGCGACCCGGGGGCCCTGGCGGCCGCCCTGACGCGACTGGCCGCGGAGCCCGGCCTGGTCGGCCAGCTCTCGCGATCGGGTCGTGAGCAGGTGGAGCGCGATTTCGACGCCGACCGCGAGGCCGATCGCCTCGCCGCGGTCTTCGCGGCGTGGCTCGCCGACCGGGAGGCTCAGGACCCCGAGCGCGAGGACTCTCCGGCCATCAGCCGCTCGTAGACCGCGGCGTGAGCCGCGACCATGGTCTGGACGGAGTAGTGCTCCTCCATCAGACGACGACCGAGCGCGCCGCACCGGTGCCGGAGCGCCTCGTCCGCCAGCCGCCGCTCGGCGAGGTCGGCCCAGCTCGCGATCAGGGACGTGGCGACCTCCCCGTGTCGCGGCGGCGCCGGGAAGAGCCCGGACGCCAGCTCGGGGATCGCCCCCACCAGCTGGACCACCTGATCGAGATCCGGGCCGACGAACGCCGCGCCCGCAGCCATGGCCTCCATGAGGTTCAGGGGCATGCCCTCGACCCGTGAGGTGGAGACCACCAGATCGGCCGCGGCCAGGAGCTCGGGCACGTCTTCACGCTGGCCGAGCAACGAGACGCCGGCCTCCGGGGCGAACGCGGCCAGGGTGCCGGCCAGGGGCCCGTCGCCGCAGAGGAAGCCGCGGACGGACCGTCCACGCCCGCGCAGGTCGCGCACGAGGGCGACGAAGGCCGCCGGAGCCTTCTCGGGGATGAGCCTGCCGACCTGCAGCAGCATCTGCTCGCCGGCTGCCAG
>JAASSM010000567.1 GCA_021767885.1 bacterium
CATCTGGACCGGCTGAGCCGGGACCAGCTGGACGCCATGGGCGCGGACTATCGCCGGGAACTCGCCGCGCACGGCGCGGGTGCGGCGGTGGTCTGCGACAAGATGCCCCACAACGTCTTCCAGCTGCCCCTGGCCGCGCTGGCGCTGCCGGGCACCGTGGTGGTCCACGCCGTGCGCGATCCCCTGGACACCGGCTGGTCCTGCTTCCGCCAGAACTTCACCGATGGGCTCGCCTGGTCGACGCGGCTGGAGTCCATCGCCATGTACCTCCACGCCGAGCGGGAACTGATGGCCCACTGGAAGCAGGTCCTCGACGTGCCCATCGTCACGGTGCGCTACGAGGACCTCACGGCCCAGCCCGAGGCCGCGCTCGAGCCCGTGCTCGCGGCGCTGGACCTGGACTGGGACCCCGCCATGGCCGGCTTCCACCGCAGTGGCCGCTACACCGCCACGGCCAGCTACCGCCAGGTGCGCGAGCCGCTCTACCGCCACGCGGTGGGGCGGGCGGCCCCGTACCGTCGGCACCTCGAGCCCCTGCGCAAGGTGCTGGAGGTGCTCGGCCCCCTGCCGGGATGATCGCGGATCAGCGGTAGGCGGCGATGCCGGTGACGGCCTGCCCCACGATGAGCGTGTGGATCTCGTGGGTGCCCTCGTAGGTGATCACCGACTCGAGGTTGGTCATGTGCCGGCCGGGGGAGTGCTCGTCGGTGATCCCGGCGGCGCCGAGGATCGATCGCGCCGTGCGGGCGGTCTCCAGCGCCATGGCCACGTTGCGCCGCTTGGCCAGCGAGACCAGCGGGAACTGGTTGATGCCCTGGTCCTTGAGGCGGCCCAGATGGATGGCCAGCAGCTGCCCCTCGGTGACGTCGGTGACCATCTGGGCGAGCTTGGCCTGGGTGAGCTGGAAGCTGGCGATGGGGCGACCGAACTGCTCCCGCTCCAGGCCGTACTGCAGGGCGGTGTGGTAGCAGTCCGCGGCGGCGCCCACCGCACCCCAGGCGATGCCGTAGCGCGCCTCGTTCAGGCAGCTCAGCGGTCCCTTGAGGCCCTCGACGCCGGGCAGGCGGCGCGCGTCCGCCACGCGCACCTCGTCCATGACCAGCTCGCCGGTGTCCGAGGCCCGCAGGCTGTACTTGCCGTGGGTCGCCTGGGCCGAGAAGCCGGGGTCGTCCTTCTCCAGCAGGAACCCGCGCACCTTGCCGTCGCCGGTGTCCCGGGCCCAGATCAGGGCCACGTCCGCCAGGGTGGCGTTGGTGATCCACATCTTGCTGCCGGTGATCACCCAGTCCTGGCCGTCACGGGTGCAGCGCGTCTCCATGCCCCCGGGATCGGAGCCATGGCCCGACTCGGTCAGGCCGAAGCAGCCCACCAGCTCGCCACGTGCGAGTGGCGGCAGGTAACGCTGCTGCTGCTCGACGGTGCCGTAGACGCTGATGGGCCACATCACCAGCGAGCCCTGCACGCTGGCGAAGCTGCGCAGGCCGCTGTCGCCCCGCTCGAGCTCCTCGCAGATCAGGCCGTAGAGCGTGTAGCTCAGCCCGCTGCAGCCGGGGCCCTGGACGGCGGGCCCGAGCAGGCCCAGCTCGCCGAGCTCGGGGATCACGGCCACCGGGAAGGTGCCCGCCGCATGATGGTCCCGCAGCACGGGCAGGAAGCTGCGGTCGACGAACTGGCGGACCATCTGCTGGACCGAACGCTCCTCCTCGCTCAGCAGACGGGAGGTCTGATAGAAGTCCACACCCTGGTACGGCTGCATGCAGGCCCCTCTCCTCGACGCTAGAGCGATTCCACCGACTGCACCTCGGGGATCTCCGCGCGCAGGCGCTTCTCGATGCCCTGCTTGAGCGTCATCGTGCTCATGGGGCAGTTGCCGCAGGCGCCCTTCATGCGGACGGTGACCACGCCGTCGTGGAAGTCGATGAACTCCACGTCGCCGCCGTCGGCCTGCAGGGCGGGGCGGATGGTCTCGAGCACGGCCTTGATCCTGTCTTCCATGATCCTGCGACCCTCCGGGGCTGGGGGATGCGGGCGAGGCCGGACGTGGCCGGCGCCCGGAGCGTAAGCCGTGGGCTGCGGCCGCGCAAGCCTGCCCTTGTGGGCCCGCCGGCGCCCCCCTACAATGCGCCGGAACCGCGCAACGGAAAAGGAGCCTGCATGAGCGATCCCCTGCGCGAGGAGCTGGCCGAGGTGGAGGCCATGGCCCGGGCGGCCGGGGCCTTCCTGCTGGAGAACGTCGGCCGGGTGCGCCGGGTGGACCGCAAGGGGGCGGTGGACCTGGTCACCGACGTGGACCGCGAGAGCGAGGACCGCCTGCTGACGACCCTGGCCCGGCGCTTTCCCGACGACACCGTCGAGGCCGAGGAGGGGGGTGCCCAGGTGGGCACCAGCGGCCGCACCTGGTTCATCGACCCCCTCGACGGCACCACCAACTACGTCCACGGCCACAGCCACTTCGCCGTCTCCATCGCCTGCTGCGATGCGGACGGCCCGCTGCTGGGCGCGGTCTGCGCCCCCTACCTGGACGAGATGTACCTGGCGGCGCGGGGGCGCGGGGCCGAGCAGGTCCGGCCCCGGCGGGGCGACCGCC
>JAASSM010000568.1 GCA_021767885.1 bacterium
CGACCCGCGCCGTCTCCTCCCCCTGCTCCGTGTCCGCCGCGGCCAGTGGGTCAGTGGTCGCAGGCGTTGGGGCCGGCCTGCAGGGAGCCCGCGAGCCAGGCCTGCACCACGGCCTCCGGCGCGGCGGGACTCGCGCCCACGATCACGTCCACGCCGTGCTGCTGGAAGATGGCCTGGGCCCGGCCGCCCATGCCGCCGGCGATGACCAGGTCCGCCCCGCGCTCGGCCAGCCATGGCGGCAGCATGCCCGGCTGGTGCGGCGGCGGCGTGACGTCCTCGCGGGCGAGGATGGTCCCCTGCTCGCGGTCCACGTCCAGCAGGGCGAAGACCTCGCAGTGGCCGAAGTGCTGGCAGAGCTGGCCGGCGGCCACGGGAACGGCGATGCGCATGATGGGCTCCTTCTCGGGTTCTCGGGGTCGGATGGTGACGCGGCCGGCCGCCTGGCGCGGGTCCGCGCGGGGTGGGCCCCGCTCACGTGGCGACCCCACGTGCGAGCAGCGGGGCCAGCTGATCCCAGAGCGCGCGGACGTCCGCGGCCGCCGGGGTGTCGGTCTCGATGGCGGCCCGGGCCTGGATCTGGGCCCGGGTGACGCCGCGGTCGTAGCGGATGCGGCCCAGGGGACGGGCGCCGCGCGCGCGGGCGGCGGCCTCGATGCGGTCGGCCATCGCCGGCGCCAGGTCCCACTTGTTGACCACCACGCACGCGGGCACGCCGAAGTGCGCGGCCAGGCTCAGCACCCGGTCCAGGTCATGGGCGCCCGAGACGGTGGGCTCGGTCACCGCCAGCAGCAGGGAGGCGCCGGTGACCGCGGCGATCACCGGGCAGCCGATGCCCGGCGGACCGTCCACGAGCACCAGGTCCCGACCCTCCCGGCCGGCCAGCTCGCGGGCCTGCTGGCGCACGGTGGCCACCAGCTTGCCCGAGTTCTCCGCGGCCACGCCCAGCCGCGCGTGCACCATGGGGCCGCTGCGGGTGGTGGAGATCATCCACTGGCCGCAGTGCCGCTCCGGGAAGGCGATGGCCTGCTGCGGGCAGAACCGCACGCAGACGCCGCAGCCCTCGCAGGCCACCGGGTCGACCGCGCGCACGGCGCCCGAAGCGTCGCGGCCCGGCGTGATGGCGTCGAACCGGCAGACCTCGGCGCACATGCCGCAACCGTCGCACCGGTCGGGGTCGATCACCGCCTCGTGGCCGCTGGTGAAGTCGTGGCGTTCGCGCACCCGGGGCGCGAGCAGCAGGTGCAGGTCGGCGGCGTCCACGTCGCAGTCGGCGGTGACCGCCTCGCCGGCCAGCAGCGCCAGCGACGCGGTGACGCTGGTCTTGCCGGTGCCGCCCTTGCCGCTGATGATCACCAGTTCCTGCATCAGACGTCCTCGCTTCCGCCGGGCCCGGCCGCGGCCGGCGGCGGGCTCGCCGTCGTGGCGGCCGCGCCGGCCAGGGTGGCGTGGTCGTGCAGCCGCGCGATGCGGCGCCAGAGGTCCTCGAAGCGCTCGCGATACTCCGGCAGCGCCTGGCTGGCCAGCTCGCCGCGGGCATAGGCCTCGGCCACGCGGCGGTCGTCCGGCAGCTCGGCCAGGATGGGCAGTCCGGCCTGCGCGCAGAAGCCCTGGACGCGGTGGTCGCCGCTGCCGGCGCGGTTGACCACCACGCCGGCGGGCAGGCCCAGCTCGCGCACCATGTCCACGGCCAGTCGCAGGTCGTGCAGGCCGAAGGGCGTGGGTTCGGTGACCAGGACCACCAGGTCCACGCCGCGCAGGGTGGCCACCACGGGGCAGGAGGTGCCCGGCGGCGCGTCCAGGATGGCGGGCACCCCGGGGCGCCACCGGCGCCGGACGGCGTCGATCACCGGTGGCGCGGTGGCCACGCCCACATCCAGGCGCCCCTCCAGCAGGGTGATCGGGCCGGCGGCGTGCTCGCTCACCGTGCCGATGCGCCGCGGCACCTCGCTGATGGCGCCGCGGGGGCACACCAGCGCGCAGCCGCCGCAGCCGTGGCAGAGGTCGGCGAACACCAGGGGCTCGGTGCCCAGGGCCACGATGGCGTGATACTGGCAGATGCGGCCGCACTCGCCGCAGGCGTCGCAGAGGTCGGCGTCCACCTCGGGGACCGGCAGGTTGACCACCTCCTCGCCGGTGCGCTCGCCGGCCAGGAGGAGGGCGCAGTTGGGCGCCTCCACGTCGCAGTCCAGCAGCTGCACCGGCCCGCCGCGCGTCCAGGCCAGGTTGACCGCCACGGTGGTCTTGCCGGTGCCGCCCTTGCCCGAGGCGATGGCCAGGATCACAGCCAGTGCCCCTCGACGTCGGCGGTGCTGGCGGCGGCGAGCTCGCCGCCGCGGAAGCGGGCGATGGCCTCGGCCACCGTCGCGGCGTCGGTGTTGTACACCGGGATGTTCACCGCGCTGAGCACGCGGAAGGCCTTGGGCCCGCAGTGGCCGGTGATCAGCCCCTGCACGCCGGCGCGGGCCACCGTCTCGGCGGCCTGCACGCCGGCACCCTGGGCGGCGGCGAGGTTCTGGGCGTTGTCCAGGAGCTCGAAGGTGTCCTGGTCGAGGTCGTAGACCAGGAAGCGGGCCGCGCGGCCGA
>JAASSM010000569.1 GCA_021767885.1 bacterium
GGCGCCAGGGAGCGCAGCGAGAGCTGGACCCAGACCGTCTCGCCCGTGCCGCTGGTGGCCTGGCAGATCTCCGAGGATGCCGCACCGTCCTGGCCGGGACAGGGGAGCCGGTCCTCCAGCCACGCCCGGACCGCGGGCAGGAACTCGCCCAGGACCGCGGCGGCCGGGCGCCCCTGCGCCGCCGCCGCCGGCAGGCCGCTGAGCTCGGCGAGGGCCGTGTTCCAGACCACCACCTGGCCGCCGGCATCGGTGACGGCCACCGGCTCGGGCAGCAGCGCGGCGAGATCGGTGGCGCGGGCATTGGCCTGCTCGAGGTGGCGCGCGGTGCGCCCGTGACGCTGCGCCTGCTGGCAGATGGACGCCAGGGCCTCCAGGAGGTGCCGGTCCCGCGGACTCCAGGGGCGCACCCGGCCCAGGGTCTCGCAGCCGAGCACGCCGATCACCGCCCCGTTCTCGCGCACCGCCACGCCGATCAGGCTGGTGATCCCCTGGCGCTGCCAGCGCGCGTGCTCCGGCACCTCGCGGGGATCGAGGGTGGCGAGGTCGTGGACGATCACCGCGCCGTCGGTGGCGAGGCGCTCGCGAGCCCAGGGGAAGCGGTCCAGGCCGGGCAGCCGGGCGTCGTCGTCGAGGGGCGAGACGTCCGGCCCGTACCACTGCCGGCGACTGACGAGGCTCGCGCCATCCTCGCTGAGGGTGTAGAAGTAGCAGCGATCGACGTTCAGGTGCTGGCCGATGGCCGCCAGGCCCCGCGACACCGCGACCTCGTGCTCGTGCGGCGACGCCTGCTGGAACTCCCGCAGGATGTCGCCCAGCACCCGCTCCACCGTCCCGCCGGGATCGCCGTCATCGCCGGTATCGGGCTCATCGATGGGCTCGAGCAGCCCGCGCCAGCCCGTCAGTTCCGAACGCTCGGTGATGGGCGACAGGCGCAGCGCCACCGGCACCTGGGATCCGTCGCGGCAGCGCAGGTGGTACGCTCCCCGGACGGGGCCCGGGCACCGCCCCCGGGGGGCGAGGTCGTCCAGGAGACGGGCGCGCTCGTCCGGCTCGAAGAGGTCGGCCAGGCCCAGACCGCCGTGAAGATCACGATCGCGGTAGCCGGTGAGCCGGTGGAAAGCGTGATTGGTGAAGACGAGGGTGCGGCTGCCGTCGGTCTCGAAGAGGATGTCGTCCAGCAGGTCGCCCACGGCGTCGATGCGGGCCGTGGCGCGGGCGTGGATGCGGCCGGTCTCCGCCCAGGCGGCGCGGACCTGGCGCCGGAGCTGGACCGTGAACAGGGCCGTCAGCCCGATGAGCGAGCAGGATGCGAGCAGGACCACCACGGCGGGCCACTGCGAGGGCGTCTGGAACCAGAACGCGGCGGGAGGCATGAAAGGAGTCGCTCCGAGGATCCGCGCCATCCTTGGCGAGCCCGGAGGCGGTTCCATCCGCCCCCGCTTCAGCCTGGGTCGCGGACCATACTCAGGGTTTCCCTTATTGGTCAAGAGTATTTTCTGCAAACTGCCTGGGAGTGGCGCATCATGACCCGGAACTCCTTCCCGCTGCTCGTCTTCGCCGCCGCCGCGATCTCGTTCACCCTGGCCGGGTGCGGGGGCCGAACCACCGTTCGCAGCGACGCCTGGCGCGACTCGCCCCACGTGGCGGCCGCGGATCTGCCCCCCGCCGCGGCGGTGGATTGTGGCCGGCCCGCCCGCGCACGCACCGGGGGCACCGTGCGCCTGGCGCTGCCCGGAGACGCCGACCCGCTGAACGCCCCGCTGCCCGCCTCGGAGGCGGAGCGCCATCTCTTCGCCACGCTGTACGAGACCCTGGTGCGGGTGGAATGCGACGGCTCGGTGACCGGTGGCCTCGCCACCCGCTGGCGGGCCTTCGACGGGGGCCGCGTCTGGGTCCTCGATCTCCGCCCGGGGGCCAGCTTCTGGGACGGGACGCCGGTGACGCCCGGCAGCGTGGCGGCGGCCTGGCGTCGGGCCGAGACCCTCTGCCTGCGCCGGGGAGAGCCCGATCCGTTCCTGCTCTTCTCCCCCGCGGCGGTGGAGGCGCCCGCGCCGGACCAGGTCCTGATCCGGCTGCGGACCGCCAGCGAGGAACTGCCCCTGCTGCTCGCCCACCCCGCCCTGGCGGTGGTCGGACGGCCCGGCCCCGGCGGCTGGCTGGCCGGCACCGGCCCCGCCCGGCCCGAGCCCACGGCCAACCCGGACCGCCTGGCCCTGGCGCCACGGCCGGACCACCCCCGCGCCCCGGCCTGGGACCGCCTCGAGCTGCTCCTGGACCCTGCCGGCGATGCCCGCGAGCTGCTGGACGCCGGCCAGGACGCCCTGGTCACCCGCGACCGCGCCGCGGTGGACTACTACCGCGGCCGCGGCGGCGCCCGCGTCCTGGACCTGCCCTGGGATCGCTGGTACTACCTGGTGGTCCCGCCCATCGCCGCCGCGGACGACCCCCGCGACCGCCGCCGCTGGACCGCGGGCTGGAACCGGCAGGAACTGGCCCGCGAGGTGGCCCTCGCCGAGGCCGAGCCCGCGGACTTCTTCGCCTACGCGCCCCCCGCCCGCGCCTGCAGCGCGTTGCCCC
>JAASSM010000570.1 GCA_021767885.1 bacterium
GATCACCACCACCACCTCGCTGTCGGCGCGGGCGCGGGTGGCGGCCCGGTCGAGATCGTCCAGGTGCTGCGGGCCCAGCTCGGCGGGCAGGTCGAGCCAGCCGAGGAAATCCGCACCCGGCCCCTGGCGGGCCTGCAGGGCGCTGGCAGCCTCGGCCACGGGGCCGGCCAGCGCGTCGATGTCCGCCGCCGGCAGCCGCTGCGCCGTGTGCTCGATGTCCAGCCGGATTCCCGCCACCTTCTCCATCGCGCGCCTCCTGGACGAACTTGCGCGGTCAGCGCCCGCGCGTTAATACTCGGTCGAGGTCGGCGGCCGGGCTCCTGGCACCGTCCCGACCACGACGCCGCACAGCATACACCAGCCCGCCACGCCTTCAACGTCCCCCGCGCGAGGTCCCCCGTTGAGCGAGCGCCAGACCATCCTGGTCGTCACCTATGCCGAGATCGCCCTGAAGGGCCGCAACCGCCCGGTGTTCCAGCGGCGACTGCTCAACAACATGCGGCGCGCCCTGGCCGGCGAGCCGGTGGCGCGGATCAATCACGTGGAGAGCCGCTACCTGGTGGCCCTGGACGACCCCGACCGCGCCGAGGCCTGCACCGACAAGCTGAGCCGCGTGTTCGGCATCCAGTGGATCTCCCCCACCGTGAACGTGCCCCGGACCGACGACCCCGACGGCGACATCGCCCGCGCCGGCGCGGTGGCTCGCGATCTCGCCCGCCGCGACGTGGGCGCGGCGCGGAACTTCAAGGTGGACACCCGGCGCAGCGACCGCGGCTTCCCCGTGGTCTCGCAGGAGGTGAGCCGCCGCATCGGCACCGCGGTGGGCGAGGTCCTCCGGCTGCCAGCACGCATGAGCGACCCCGACTTCGTCGTCCACGTGCTGGTCCTGCGGGAACGGATCCTGGTCTTCACCGGCAAGCGCGAGGGCGCGTCCGGCCTGCCCGCCGGTTCCAGCGGTCGCGTCTGCTGCCTGCTCTCCGGAGGCATCGATTCCCCGGTGGCCGCCTGGCTGCTGATGCGGCGCGGCTGCCGGCCCACGCTGGTGCACTTCTTCTCCGGCCGCAGCGTGGCCGAGGCCGATGCCGACAAGATCGTCCTGCTGGTGCAGATCCTGGCCCGCTGGTCGCCCACGCCCCTGACGCTCTACCTGGTGCCGGTGGTGCCCTACGAGATGCGCGCCATCGACCACGTGGCCGATTCCCACGACATGGTCATGTTCCGGCGCTTCATGGTGCGCACCGCGCAGGTGGTGGCGCGCCGCGAGCATTGCCTGGCGCTGGTGACCGGCGACAGCCTCGGTCAGGTGGCCAGCCAGACGCTGCACAACCTGGGCGCCATCGGCCCGGACCTCGAGTTGCCGGTCTTCCGGCCGCTCATCGGCCTGGACAAGGTGGAGATCACGGCCCTCTCGCGGCGGATCGGGGCCTTCGAGACCTCCATCGCACCCTACCGCGATTGCTGCAGCATCCGGTCGCCCCGCCCGGTGCTCGATGCCCGGCCCGGGACCCTGGCCGACCTCTCCGAGGCCATGGACCTGCGCGCGGCCATCGACGAGGCCCTGGAGAGTTCTGCGCGCCTGGTGGTCGGCCCGGAGGGCGTGGAGCGCCGACGGGAGTTCGGGCCACACCGTGACCAGCCGCTCCCGCCCGGAGAATCGATCACGTAATCCGCTGCCATAAAATATCTTACGAAGCCGCCCGGGGACTATCCCGGGACCGCGCCGGGGATCCTGCCTACGGGAATCCCTTTTTGCTCAATGCCCTCCCATCTGCGCCGATGCACAGACCACGTGCGGGCCGCGCCACGGCGCCGGTCGACGGCCCGCCCCCGTTTCGTCACAGACATGGAGGCACCCGGTCATGAAGATCCTGGTCGTGGACGACAGCCGAGCCATGCGCCGCATCGTCTCGCGGACGATCCGCCAGGCAGGCTACGAAGGGCACGACATCGTCGAGGCCGAGAACGGACGCGAGGCCCTCGAGGTGACCCGGGCGGAGCAGCCCGACCTCATCCTGTCGGACTGGCACATGCCCGAGATGACGGGCATCGAGTTCCTGCAGAACCTCAACGCCGAGGGCATCGAGATCCCCTTCGGGTTCGTGACCTCCGAGAGCACCGCCGAGATGGTGGAGATGGCCACGGAGGCCGGAGCCCTGTTCCTGCTCGCCAAGCCGTTCACGGCCGAGGACATGGGCCAGGTCCTGGGAGCGTTCGTGGAGTGAGTTCCGCTGCAACCATCACCCCGGAACAGCAACAGGATCTGATGCGCAAGCTGGCGGCGCTCGGCGACGCCGTGGAGGCCACCTGCGAGACGTTCTCCCGTCAGCTGGGCCAGCAGTTCGAGCTGGTGGGCACGCCTGGCGCGCCGGACTGCGAGGACGTGAGCTTCGGCGCCACCATCGCCCTGACGGGCGAGGCCGTGAACTTCACCTTCGCGGTGGTCTGCGACGAGGGATCGGCTGGCTGGCTGGCGCGGCGATTCTTCGAGCTGCCGGAGGCGGAGGAGCCGTCCCTCGCCGATACCGCCGATGCGCTCAACGAGATCCCCAACGTGGCGGCCGGGCGCTGGAAGGCC
>JAASSM010000571.1 GCA_021767885.1 bacterium
CGAGCGCACCGGGGTCCCCGCACCCGACCTCATCCTGGCCTACCCCCACCTGCCGCCGGATCATGACCCGGAGCGCGCGCGCGCCCGCGCCGGGCAGCTGGTCCGCTGGCTGCGGAGCTTCCTCGCCACCGGTCCGGTGCATCTGGCGGGGGTGGACCTGCTGGCGGCCACCGCCCTGGAGGTGGCGGCGGCGGAGCCGGAGCACGTGGCCGGCGTCCTCGCCCTGACCGGCGTGGGCTTCGTGCCCTACCCCGGGGCCACGCCCGCGGAACTGTCGTCCCGCCTGGCGGGCCTGGACCCCGGACTGGCGGTGGGCTGGTACTGGTTCCCGGACGAGCAGTTGCCGGACGATCAGGCCGCCGCCCTGCGGGCCGCGCTCCGCGACCGGGGGCTGGCCGTCTCGCCGGCGCGGCCCGTCCCCGGCGGGCTGGACGCCACCCAGGCCTGGACCCGCAGCGTGGTCTGGGCCGCCGGCCTGGCCCCGTGACGCAACCCCGGCCGGCGCGCTCCGTAGAGGGACCCGACACGTGGCCGGCCTGCGCGGGACGGGGCGAATAGCCCGGGCCCGATCCGGGTATGCGCCACGACCCCCGACCCCACGAACCCTGGAGAGACGATCATGAACCAGCGGAAGATCGCCCGTCACCGCACGACGCTCGCACGGCCCGGCCGCGACGGTGCGGCCACGCTCGTCCTCGCCCTGGCCGGCCTGGCCGCCCTCGTCGGGATGGCGACCCTCGGCGCGACGCCGGCAGTGGCCGGCGAGACCACCGTGGTCGACGGCGTCCCCCACGTGGCCAACGGCCCCCAACCGCGCGATGGCGTGCGCACGCTGCAGATGGAGGAGATCTGGCGGCGCGGCGGCCTGGACGACGAGGAGGTGCTCCTGGGGATCGTCACCAGCGTCATGTCCGGCCCCGAGGGCAACATCTACGTGCTGGACGCCCAGCTCATGGAGGTGAAGGTCTTCAGCCCCGAGGGCGACCTCATCAACACCCTCGGCCGCCAGGGCCAGGGCCCCGGCGAGTTCCAGAACGCCCAGCAGATGACCTTCCTGCCGGGCAAGGACGCCATCGGCGTGGCCCAGACCTTCCCCGGCAAGCTGGTGGGCATCAACCTGGACGGCTCCCCGGCCGGGGACATCGCCATCGGCGGCGATCCGGCCGCCGGCGGCTTCGCCGTGCTGATCAACGCCACCCTCGGCGGCGGCAACCTGGTCTGCTCGGGCATCGAGCTGACGTTCGACCAGGCCGCCGCCACCATGGACCGGCACCACTTCGTGCGCAGCTACAGCGCCGCGGGCGAGCGGCTGGCCGAGTACCACACCAAGGACGTGCACTGGAAGTTCGACTCCGGCTTCGTCCTCAGCGAGGTGGAGAGCGACTTCGTCTGGTGGCGTCTGGCCGTGGACGGCGACGGCCGCGTGCTCATCGGCGAGCCCCGCGAGGACTACGAGATCAGCGTCTACGGACCCGGTGGCGAGCTCGAGCGCGTCTTCGGCCGCGAGTACGAGAGCTGGTCGCGCCCCGAGGCGCTCATGGCCCGCTACGACGCCATGATGGAGGCCCAGAGCCAGCAGCTGCCGCCCGGTACCGAGCGCGTGGTGGCCAAGCACGAGCAGGACCTGTGGGGCATCCGCGCCCACGGCGACGGGACCTACTGGGTGGGCACCAGCCGCGGCATGTACGCGCCGCCGGAGGGCGCCTTCTGCGTCTGGGACGTGTTCTCGCCCGAGGGCGAGTTCATCGAGCAGGTGCGGGCCGACGTGCCCGGCAAGCCCGGCACCGACATGCTCATGATGACCGACCACGGCTACGCGGTGATGATCACCGGCTTCTGGGATGCGGTGCTCGCGGTGATGGGCGCCGGCCAGGACGGGGAAGCCGAGCCCATGGAACTGGTGTGCTACCGCGTCCAGTAGCCGGACCCTGCCCACCGTCCGCCCCGGACGCCCGGCGGCCCCGTGGCCGTCGGGCGCCATCGCTCGCAACCCGGAACGCCGGCTCGCCGTAGACCGCGGGAGATTCGCCGCTCGCGGCCGGTTCGTCGTCCGCAGGACCATCGGCCTCGCGCAGGCCGACCAACCATGGGAGAGAACCATGCACGTGCGCGCCCCCTTGCTCGCGCTCCTCGGCCCGTGCCTGATCCTCGGCCTGACCGTGGCCGCCCCCGGCGCCACCGCCTCGCCCCCCGCCACCGCCGCCGCGAAGACCGACGCCCCGGTGGTGGTGGAGAATCCCGCCACGCCTGCGGACGGCCAGCGCACCGTCCGCCCCCGCGAACTCTGGCGCGCCGGTGGCGAGGACGCCGAGGTCTTCTTCGGCTCGGTGGGGCGCGTCCTGGCCGGACCCGACGGCACCGTCCTGGTGCTCGACACCCAGCTCAGCGAGGTCCAGGTCTACGACCGCGACGGCACCTGGCTGCGGACCCTCGGCCGCGAGGGCGACGGCCCCGGCGAGGTGCGTGGTCCGGCCGACTGCTGGTACCTGCCCGACGGCCGCCTCTGCCTCGCCCAGGGTTTCCCGGGCAAGCTGGTCTACCTGGAACCAGACGGCACCCCGGCCGGCGGGGCGC
>JAASSM010000572.1 GCA_021767885.1 bacterium
CCTGGCCCAGGACAGCTTCCCCGAGCAGGGCGACATCGACTTCGGCAACCTCGCGGCCAACTCCATCCGCTTCGATGCGGCGCGGAACATCAGTCCGGCCACCCATCTGCGGAACGATCCCGGCGACTCCCTCTGGGTTGACGTGGTTCCCGTGCGCGAGGGTTCGACGCTGCCGCAGTTGCCGCAGATGGTGGTGCGCATGAAGGCGAACCCGGTGTTCGACGGCGTGCGCGCGCTGCCGCCGGGCTTCAGCCAGGACGGCGCCATCATCACCGGCACGGTGACCGGCGACTCGACCTACAACGCCGCCGGCAACCTCGTGGCCGACCGTTACAACTTCGACCTGCCGGACACCGGCTTCTTCTACCCTGGCGACGTGATCCACTACTACTTCGAGGCCTGGGATGAACAGGGCGGCGACATCGGGCACACCACGCTGCCCGGCGACACCACCGGCTTCGCCAGCTTCGATCACGACCTCAGCTACCCCAGCAACTTCATCTGCCGGGGTCTGCCCACGCTGTTCAGCCCGACGGCTGGCGATCAGCCCCGGATCCTCTTCTGGAACGACTTCGCGGACTTCGGTGGCGAGAACGAGTGGTACCACGCGCTCTCCGGCTGCGGCCTGGAGGAAGGTGTGGACTACGACATCTACTACACCATCGCGCCGGACGCGGGCGAGGGGAACGGCCTGGGCGGCCGGGCCACCAGCGCCGTGCTCGACGGCTACGACATCCTGCTGTACACCAGCGGGACGCTCTTCGCCTACACCCTGGGCGAGGGCGACTACACCGCCGACGCCTCGCAGGACATCCAGGTGCTCAACTCCTGGTTCGCCCGTGGCGGCAAGAAGGCCGTCTTCACCGGCGACGACCTGGTGAGCGACCTCATGGACGGCGGCTCGCTGGGCCAGGCGCTGGTCAACAACTACCTGGGCGTCCAGTTCTTCGACAACGCCCTGCTCGACTACATCGGTCACCAGACCGCGCCCACCGTGCGCACGTACTCCGGCAACGGCATCCTGCCCAGCGTCGACACCTGGATCGCCTACGGCGGCTGCCTGGGGATCAACACCTTCGACGCCGTGCAGACGGTGGGTTCGGCGCAGAGCCTGGCCGAGTTCACCGATGCCAACGGCAACGGGGGCACCTATCCCTACACCGCCGCGGTCTACAACTACAACCAGACCACCGACACCGAGGTGATCTACCTGCCTTACGACTTCATGTTCGTCTACAACGCACCGGGCTACCAGCCGCCGGCCGGACTCGAGGGACTGAGCGCGCGCGCGGTGATGCTGCGCGACATCTTCAACGCGTTCGGCCAGCAGCTCGAGGGCCCCATCGGCGTGGGGGACATGCCACAGGTGCGGACCGTGGACGTCATGGCCTATCCCAACCCCTTCAATCCCCAGACCACCCTGGCGCTCAGCCTGCCGCGCGCCGGTCACGTGAGCGTGAAGATCTTCAACGTGCGGGGCGAGCTGGTCCGCACGCTGCAGGACGGACCGCTCACCGCCGGTCGGCACGAGCTGCGCTGGGACGGCCGCGACAGCGACGGGTCGCGGCAGGCGTCCGGCGTCTACTTCGCCGAGACCCGCGCCCTCGGCCAGACCGAGGTCACGCGCATGGCCATGATCAAGTAGCGTTCGCCATCCGGACGTGCCGACAGCGGGCCCCGGATCCTCGCGATCCGGGGCCCGCGCACGTCCGGCCCCGCACCGGCCGCCCGTCGACGGGCGATCTCCGGGACCGGACGCGGCACGCCGCCGGTCGGGGCTGGTGGTCTGCCGGGTTCGTGGAGGGGGGAAAGGGGCGACGGGAGGGGAGAAGCCAGGTTGGCGCCCGGAGGAGGTCGGATCTCGTGGCCGCGAGAGACGATCCATCCTCCGAGGCGCGGCACCCGGTCGCAGAAGCGATCCGTTCTGTTCTGATTGTTCGCCACCCCATCCGTTGCAAGAGGAATGCCGGCTGGAAGTCCGTCTTCAATAATCGTAAACCACTGTACAACAGTAAGTTGAAGGTGTCCTGATGGCGGGGCGGCGGAGGCCGCCTCCGGCACTGTCAACGTCGTTGACACCCATGGCGTGATGGTCGTAACCCATTGCCCTGCAACACCATGGACCATCAAAAGATTTTCGCCCGTGGTGGCCTCGTCCGCAACTCGTTGCGATCATGTCGATTCTGAAAACGACAGGCGGACGGAGCCCCGCCGCAGGGCGCCGTCCGCCGTCGTCCACTCGTCGCTGGAGATCCGGCCGCGGGGGAAAAGCCGATGGCGGCCCCGGATCCGGCTTGTGTTACGCTGGCCGGCCATGTTTGTTCCACCTGGCCACGAGACCGCCCCGGGAGATGCCACCGTGTCCGAGCTCCGCCACGACGACCTGCACCGCACCTGGGTGATCCTGGCGCCTGGCCGCGGCGACCGGCCCCGGGACGTGGCGCTGCGCACCGTGCCCTCGGCCGGCGGGCCCTGCCCGTTCTGTCCGGGGCTGGAGGCGCAGACGCCGCCCGAGGTGCTGGCCACCGGTCGCCCCCCCGGCCGGCCGGCCGACGCTCCCCCCTGGCGGGTGC
>JAASSM010000573.1 GCA_021767885.1 bacterium
CGCTCGTCGGGATTCTTGCCGGCCAGCGGCAGCCCGGTGCGCGCGTCCACCAGGATGGCGGTGGCGAAGGTGCCGTCCAGCCGGGCCAGGCCACCGGCCTCGCCCGTGGCGGCGGCGGTGGTGGCGCCGTCGGCGCCGTCGGTGGTGGCGCCGTCGGCAGCGTCGGTGGCGGTGCTGGCGGCGGCGGCGCTGGCGGCCGCCTCGGCGGCCGTCGCCAGGCCCGGACTCGCGGCCAGGACGGCCAGGACGGCCAGGGCCAGGACGCTGGCCAGCCAGGTCCGCCGCGGCAACCGGGGCAGCGACGCGGCGGGACGACCGTGGGCAGGGTGCTGCAAGCGCTGCACGGCGGCGGCGGTGGAGCGGATCAGATCCTTCTGATACATGGGCATCCTCGGCTGTGGGTGGGGGTCTGGAGACGAGGTTAGCGGCGGGGTGGGGATTGTCAAGCCGGGCCGCGGGATCACCGCCCCGGCCCCCGGGATCACCGTGCCGGCCCCGCGGTGGGCGAGATGGCCCCCCAGGTGAGGGCGCGGCCCGGGTAGTCGGTGAAGATGCCGGCCACGCCGAGGCGGACCATGAGGTCGTACTCCCAGGCGCGGTTGATGGGGTAGACCCGGGTGGCCAGGCCGCGATCGTGGGCCGCGGCCACCAGCCGCTGCCGCGCCGACCAGCGGGAGACGTGGATGGCCTCGGCGCCCAGGCGCTCGGCCGCCTCGAGGACCTCGCCACCGGCCCCCTTGCCCGCCAGCGGCGCCAGGGGCAGGGCGGGCTCCAGCTCCCGCACCGCGACCAGCTGCTGCCAGTCGAAGGCCGAGACCAGGAACTGATCCGGACGCCAGCCACCGTCCTGCACGGCGGCCTGGAGCAAGCGCACCACCGGCGCGGCGGTCTGCGGCCCCTTCAGCTCGATGTTCAGGCGTGCGCGCCCGCGAGCCAGCTCCAGCACCTCCTCCAGGAAGGGGATGCGCTCGCCGCGGCCGGCGTCCAGGGCACGCAGCTCGGCGAGGGAGCGGGCGGCCAGGGGGCCGGATCCGGAGGTGGTCCGGTCCAGGGTGTCGTCGTGGATGACCAGGAGGCGGTCGTGGACCAGGTGGACGTCCAGCTCCAGGAAGGTGGCCCCCTGCGACAGGGCGCGGGAGAAGGCGCGCAGGGTGTTCTCGGGCTCGTCCCCGCTGGCGCCGCGGTGGGCGATGCACACCGGGGGCGCGAGCTCCACGGGGGTCTGGACGTCGGCAGCCATGACTGCAGCCTCCGGAGAGAGCGGACAGGGATGATCCGGCGCGGTGCCGCGAGCTGGCCGGATGGCCTAACCATCCACAGAAACGGCGTCGGGCGCAAGCCGGTGACCGCCACCGCCATCCCGGCCGGCTCAGCCCGCCAGCCGGCGCCCGGCCATGCGCACCAGCACCGGATCGAAGCGCGCCACCGCCTCGACCAGATCCGACTGCGCGGCCATGACCTGACCGATGTCCTTGTAAGCGGCCGGGGCCTCGTCCAGGTCCGCACCCAGGACCTCCACGCCCCGGGCGGCCAGCTCCCGGCGCACGTCCCCCGCGCGCAGCACCTTGCGGGCCTGGGCCCGGCTCATGGCCCGGCCGGCGCCGTGGCTGGCCGAGCGCAGGCTCGCCGCGCTGCCCAGGCCACGCACCACCCAGCCCGGCGTGGCCATGGAGCCCGGGATCACCCCCAGCTCGCCCGCGGTCGCCGGCGTGGCGCCCTTGCGGTGGACCACCACCTCCCGGCCGCCGTGCTCCTCCAGCCAGGCGAAGTTGTGGTGGTTCTCCACGCTGGCCAGGGCGTCGGCTCCCAGCGCGCGCAGGACGTGCCGGTGGATGAGCTCGTGGCTGGCCGCGGCGTAGCGGCCCATCAGCTGCATGGCCTGCCAGTACTCCTGGCCCGGATCGGTGCGCAGGTCCAGCCAGGCCAGGCGGCGCAGCGGCGGCGGCAGTTCCGGGTGCAGCTGGGCTGCCAGCCGCGAGTAGAAGTTCGCCACCTGCAGGCCCGCGTGCCGGCTGCCGGAGTGGCTGAGCAGGGCGAGGTACGTGCCGGCCGGCAGGCCCAGCTCCGGGCGGGCCAGCTCCAGACGTCCGAACTCCACGAAATGGTTGCCGCTGCCGCTGCTGCCCAGCTGCTGCCAGGCCAGGTCGCGGTTCTCGCGCACCGGCGGGCAGAACGACCAGTCCTCCTGCAGCACCGGATGGTCGCGGCGCGTACCGGGCTCGAAGGCGGCGCCGGTGCCGAAGCGGGTCTCGGCGAGCAGGGCACGGCGCAGGTCCTCGCGGCGCCGCTGCAGGTCCTGCGCCGGCCAGTCCAGCACGCTCAGGCGCATGCGGCAGGCGATGTCCACGCCCACGGCGTAGGGGATCACCGCCTGCTCGGTGGCCAGCACGCCGCCGATGGGCAGGCCGTAGCCCACGTGGGCGTCGGGCATCAGGGCCCCGGCCACGGCCACCGGCAGGCTCACCGCCTGCTCCATCTGCTGCAGCGACTGCGCGTCGAGACGGTCGCCCCACCGGCGCCAGGGGGCCGGCCCACCGGGCCGGGACGGCGCCGACCGCGACGGGGCGCCGTC
>JAASSM010000574.1 GCA_021767885.1 bacterium
CCAGGATCTCGCCGCTGGCGCGCCGCGCGCGCTCGACGCTCACGCCGAAGATGCGGCTGTCCGGCCGCGAGAAGTACACGTGCTCGAAGACGCAGCGCCGCTCGCGGCCCGCGGCGGCGATGCGGCGGCTGACCAGCTCGCCCTGCCCCAGGATCACCATCTCGCCCGGCTCGATGTCGCGCAGGTAGCGGGCGCCGATGATGTCGAAGGCGCAGCTCTCGCTGGCCACCACGTAGCTGTCCTGGAAGCGGCCCAGGCAGAGCGGACGGAAGCCCAGGGGATCGCGCACGGCCACCAGCCGGTCGCCCGAGAGGACCACCAGGCTGTACGCACCGCGCACGTGTGGCAGGACGTTCTGCAGCGCGTCGGCCACGTCCTCGGCCCGGTCGCGGGCCATGAGGTGCAGGATCACCTCGCTGTCGCTGGTCGTCGAGAAGATGGACCCGTCGAGTTCCATGGTCCGGCGCAGCTGCGGCGCGTTGACCAGGTTGCCGTTGTGCGCCAGCGCCACCGCACCGCGGTGGCTGGCCACCTGGATGGGCTGGGCATTGATCAGGTTGCTGCTGCCGGCGGTGCTGTACCGCACGTGGCCGATGGCATGGGTGCCCGGCATGCCCTTGAGGGTGGGCTCGTCGAAGACGTCGGCCACCAGGCCCATGGCCTTGTGCGTCTGGATGCGATGGCCATCGGAGACGGTGATGCCGGCGGACTCCTGGCCGCGGTGCTGCAGCGCGTGCAGAGCCATGCTGGCCAGCTCGGCCGCCCCCTGCACGCCGGCGATGCCCACCACGCCGCATTCCTCCCGCCAGTGCCGTTCCTCGCGCAGCGCGGACCAGATGCTCACGGGGTCTCCTTCCCGGCCGTGGCCGGCCGCCGCAGCGCCGTCCGCCAGCCGTGCAGATGGGGATTGACGAGCAGGCCCTGGTCCCCGGCGCGGGCCACGGCCAGCCGCTCGGCCAGACGGGCGGGGGCGCGGCCGTCGTCGACCAGGACCAGGCGCCACAGCACGCCCGAGAGGATGGGCCCCGGCTCGCCCAGGGGGATGGCCACCAGGTCCATGGCCACGTGGCCAGAGGGCACGGCGCCGCCCAGCAGGGCGTCGGCGAGGGGCACGTCGGCCGGGTCGCGATCGGTGGCGATGGGCCGTCCCGGCCAGGCCGCCACCAGATCCGTCCCTCCCACCGCGGCGTCGGCCAGCCAGGAGGCCCCCGGCTCGGCCAGCTCGAAGTGGCCGTAATGGTGCTTGTTGGGATTGAAGAAGCGGCCGATCTCCAGGAGGTCGGCCACGGTCCGGCCGTCCCCGGCGCCGAAGAACGTGTGGAGCTCGCAGCGGTGCAGCGCGTGCAGCGCGTCACCGCCCTCGAGCCGACGCTGCATCACCCGCAGGGCCGTGACCGCGTGGAGGTCCACGCCCTTGTGGCTGACCAGCAGGGTGGTCTGGATCATGGTCACGGCCTCCTGCCGTCGGGGATGCACGGCCGGACGGCGGCCCACCGGGCCGCGCGCCTCAGCACAGTTCCACCAGGCGCCGCAGCAGCCAGAAGCCGGGCCCGGCGGCCTCGAGGGCCTCCGCGTCCGCCGCGGCGCGGCGCCGGAGCACGCCCCAGGCATGGGGCAGGTCCTCCGGCACCATCCGCAGTTGCGCGGCCCGCTCCGGGTGCGGCATGACGGCGAGCACGTTGCCGTCGGCGTTGGTCAGGCCGGCCGCATCGGCCAGCGAGCCGTTGGGATTGCCACCGCTGCCACCGGCCAGGGGCACGTAGCGCAGGGCCAGGAATCCCCGGGCGGCCAGGCGCGCGAAGAACTCGGGATCCTCGTGAGTGAAGCGGCCCTCGGCGTGGGCCATGGGCACCGGGAACGAGCCCGCCAGCCCCTCCAGGAACGCGCAGTGGCTCCCGGGAACCGGCTCCAGGCCCACCCAGCGCGAGAGGTAGCCACGCCGACCGGGGGTCCGGTTGGCGGCCAGGGCCACCTCCACGGCACCCGGCTCGATGCCCGGCACGATGCCGCTCTCCACCAGGACCTGGCAGCCGTTGCAGATGCCCAGGATGGGCTTGCCCCCGGCGGCCGCCGAGCGGAGCACCTCGAGCAGCGGGTCCCGGGCGGCGATGGCCCCGGCGCGCACGCGGTCCTGGTAGCTGAAGCCGCCGGGGACCAGGTACCCGTCGTAGGCGGCCAGCTCGTCCGCGGGGCGGGTCCAGCGGAAGACGTCGGCGTCGCCGCCGGCGAGCAGCACCGCGCGGGCCGACTCGTCCTCGCAGTTGACGCCCGGCAGCTGCAGCACCGCGACGCGGGGACGGCGCGAGAGCATCGCCGGCGCCGGCTGCGGCGGCGCCGAGGCCGCCACCACGGGAGCGGGACCGGGCACCGCTCCAGCGGCCTGCTCGCCACCGAAGAGGCACGGGATGGTCCGCTGCCACGCACCGGCCAGCTCGTCCACCGACATCACCACGCGGGTCTGGTCGGTCGCCGTGACGGTGATCCGGCCGTCGCCGGTCACCTCGCCCAGGGGCCACCAGGCCGCACCACCGAAGCTGAGCAGCTTCTCCACCTCCAGGGCGCTGGC
>JAASSM010000575.1 GCA_021767885.1 bacterium
AGGCCGAGGCCAAGGGCGAGTGCCACGACGCCGAGGCGGAGGCCAAGAAGGCCGCCGCCAAGACCACCGCGTCGGTGGCCAAGTCCGGCAAGTAGCGCCCCGGCTGCCCTGGTCGACACCAGCGCGTGCCGTCCCGGACACACCAGCGCCACGCACGGCGCCCGCGGGATCTCCCGCGGGCGCCGAGTCGTCCTGCCCCGATCTGTTCCCAGCGATTATCGATAAACCACTTGCAACAGGAATGGCTTGCGGTATAATCCCGGAATCAATCCCTCCCCATCCCGTACGGAGACCTTGACCGATCATCAAGACTGCAAGGGAGACGAGCATGACCACGACGAGCCATGAGGACCGCCTCACCATTGCCGACCTCGTGAAGATCACCCTGGCGGTCATCGCCCTCGTTGGCCTGTCCATCGGCCTGGCCTGACCAGTCCGGGACCCGACCCACGCCGCGTCCGCTCCACCGGGCGCGGCGTCAGTGTGTCAGGCGCAACGAGTAGACCACGGTGAAGTACCCACCGATCACCAGGAAGAGCACCCCCGTCCCCCGCCGGGCCCAGCGCTCGATCACCGCGGTGCGGGTGTAGAGCGCGCCGACCCGCCCGGCCGCCACGGCCAGGGCCACCCCGAAGACCAGCACCGGCAAGGCGGTCCCCACACCGTAGATCAGCGGCAGCCACAGTCCGGACCCCGTCTGCAGGGCGATGGGCAGCAGGCTGCCGAAGAACAGCGCCGCCGACACGGGGCAGAACGCCAGCGCGAACATCACGCCCAGGAAGAACGCCGCGCCCAGGCCCATGGCCTCCGCCCGCCGCTGCACCCAGCCGGTGAACCGGCCATCACGGCCGCCGGGCACGGCCACCAGCTCCAGCAGGAACAGCCCGGTGATCAGCAGCAGCGGGCCCAGCAGCCGGATCATGTTCTCCTGCAGCCAGGCCGAGACGGTGGGCACCGCGAGCAACCCGTTGACCAGGAGCATCCCCAGCGCAGCGTAGGCCACGGCCCGCCCCGCGGTGTAGAGCAGCCCGGTGGCCAGGGCGCCACCGGCATGGTCGGTCCGCCGGCCGATGAAGCCCATGGCCGCCACGTTGGTCGCCAGCGGGCAGGGGCTGATGCTGGTGAGGATCCCCAGCCAGAGCGCCGTGCCCACCGCGGCGAACATCAGCCGGCCTCCGGGTCCAGCTCGCGCAGGCACGCCGCGAGGTTCGCGGCGATGTAGTCGCGGTAGTCGGCCTCGTCGCCCACCCGCTGCCAGACCTCGTCCAGCCGCCGCCAGTCCACCTCCTGGCCACCGCGGCGCACGGACATCACCACCACCTTGGTATGGAGCTGGTAGTCCTCGATGAAGTGCCGGTGCGCGTCGGTCTCGATGTTCACCGGCTGGAAGACCACCGTGCCGGCGCCGAGCAGGTCGGCATGGCGCTGCCACAGGGTCTCCTCGGCCAGGGCCTCGATCTTGTTGCAGGTGACGCAGCGCTTGTAGCCGTGGAAGTAGTAGACCACCACGCCGTCCCGCGGCAGGGTGGCCTCGAGCGCATCCTGGTCCGGAGCGTCCGGAGCGTCCGGAGCGGCATCGGTGCCGGCGGCGGTGCCAGCGGCGGGGCCGGCGGCGGAGTCGTCCGTGCCGGCCGCGGGCCCGTCTCCATCGCCGAGGAGCGCCGCGACCAGTCCGGCGGCGGCCAGCACGAGCACCAGGCCGGTGATGAGGTTCCTTGGGTTCATGATCGCGCCTTCCCTGTCCGGCGTCCGGCCCGGCTCAGCCGAGCAGCGTCTTGAGTTCCTGCACCGACGGCACCTTGCCCACCACCTTGACCTCGCCGTCGACGGCCAGGGCGGGCGTCATCATCACGCCGAAGCTCATGATCCGGTTGATGTCGGAGACCTTCTCCAGCTCCGCCGCCAGGCCCAGCTCGGCGATGGCCTGCTCGGCGTGGTCATACAGCTTCGTGCACTTGGCGCAGCCGGTTCCGAGGATGGAGATCTTCATGGCATGGTCCTCCAGGGTCCGGTTGTCGAGGAAGGCACGCGGAGCGGCTCTCGTGGCGACGCCCCCCGCGCGGGTCAGACGAGGGCTCCGTACAGGAGCCCGGTGACGGTGGCCATGGCCACCACCAGGGCCACGAACACCAGGGTCTTGCGCCAGCCGATCACGCTGCGGATCACCAGCATGTTGGGCAGGCTCAGGGCGGGGCCGGCCAGCAGCAGCGCCAGCGCCGGGCCCTGCCCCATGCCGCTGCCCAGCAGCCCCTGCAGGATGGGCACCTCGGTGAGCGTGGCGAAGTACATGAGCGCGCCGGCCACCGCGGCGAACAGGTTGGCGCCCGGGCCGTTGCCCCCCACCGCGTCGGCCACCCAGGCGGCGGGGATCACGCCCTCGCCTCCGGGACGACCGAGCAGGAAGCCCGCCACCAGCACCCCGCCCAGCAACAGCGGCATGATCTGCCGCGTGAACTGCCAGCTCTGGTCGAACCACTCGCCCAGCTCGCCCTCGCGGCCGGCGGTGATCACGCCCAGACCGAGCACGCCGAGCAGGAAGGCGAGGTCGGCGGTGTGCGTGCCG
>JAASSM010000576.1 GCA_021767885.1 bacterium
CGCATCCTCGCGATCCTCACCGACGAGGTTGGCAACCAGGGGGCCGATGGCGTATAATGGAAGGAAAGGATCCCTGCTTGGCCCGTGATGCGTCAATCAAGTGAGCCAACACTCCCGCAATGGGATTCCGGAGTTCCGACCCGGCGGCCGCGCCCCTGACGGCGCGGAGACAAGGGTCGGACAGGAGACCCACCTGGTGCAACTCGGTTCAGTTGCATCTGACGCACACGACCCGGCGGGGACCTTTCTCTTCTTCGCCCTCCGGACCGGTCCCTCCCGCGACCTCACCACTGGATGCACCCGAAAGGAGACGCCATGGCGCAACTGCCGGCGTTTGCCTATACCGCGGGCGCGGCCCTGCTGGCCTTCGGGCTCGGCTGGATCGGCCACCGCCTGCGATATACCCGCTTGCATGGGCTGGCCCGCGATCTGCGTCGGCAACTGCTCGCCGACGCCGAGCGCGAGGCCGCCAACCTGCTCCAGGACGCCCGGCTCCAGGCCAAGGAGGCGGCACTGCAGGTCCGCCAGCGCGCCGAGGAGGAGGCGGAGCGTGCCCGGGGCGACCTCACCCGGCGTCAGGATCTGCTCGACCAGCGCGAGGCCGGCCTGACGAGGAAGGTCGAGTTCCTCGACCAGAAGGAGAATCGCCTCGAGGCGCTGGATCAGACCCTCAAGCAGCAGCAGGCCGACCTGGTCGAGAGGCTGGCCGCGGCGGAGAAGCTGGTGGCCGAGCGCGAGCGTGCCATCGAGCACGCCGCGGGGATGAGCCGGGAGGAGGCGCGCGCGCGGCTCACCGACGAGATCACGGCCGATGCGCGGCACCGCGCGGCCCAGGCCGTCAAGCGGATCCATGACGAGACCGAGCGCACCGCCCGGCGCCAGGCGCAGAAGATCCTCTCGCTGGCCGTCCAGCGCTATGCCGCCCAGCACGTGGCCGAGGAGTCGGTGGCGGTGGTCGACCTGCCCAGCGACGACATGAAGGGTCGCATCATCGGCCGCGAGGGTCGCAACATCCGCGCCTTCGAGGAGGCCACGGGCGTGGACGTGATCATCGACGACACCCCCGAGGCCGTGGTGCTGTCGGCCTTCGATCCGGTGCGACGGGAGATCGCCGCGGTATCGCTGCGGCAACTGGTCAAGGATGGACGCATCCACCCCGGGCGCATCGAGGAGGTGGTGGCCCAGGCCACCCAGGACGTCCAGGACCGGCTCCGCGAGCTGGGGGAGCAGGCCTGCCTCGAGGTGGGCGTCCGCGATCTGCACCCCGACCTGGTCCCCACCGTGGGACGTCTGGCGTTCCGCACCAGCTACGGGCAGAACCTCCTGGGCCACGCCAAGGAGGTGGCGGCCATCGCCGGCGTGATCGCCGCCGAGCTGGGGCTGGACTCGCGCCTGGCGCGGCGCTGCGCCTTCCTGCACGATCTCGGCAAGGCCGTCGACCACGAGGTCGAGGGACCGCACGCCATGATCGGGGGGCGGCTCGCCCGCAAGTACGGCGAGAGCGACGTGGTGGTCAACGCCATCGAGGGCCACCACAACGACGTCGAGCCGCTGAGCGCGTACACCTTCATCACGGCGGCGGCCGACGCCGCGTCGGCCAGCCGTCCCGGGGCGCGCCGCGAGAGCCTGGAGACCTACGCCGAGCGCCTCGAGAACCTCGAGCGCATCGCGACGGGGTTCCCGGGGGTCCAGAAGAGCTACGCCATCCAGGCCGGACGCGAGATCCGGATCCTGGTGGACCACGCGGCCGTCTCCGATGAGGAGGCTGCCTTGCTGGCCGAGGAGATCGGTCGCCGGGTGGAGACCGAGCTGGAGTACCCGGGCCAGATCAAGATCACCGTCATCCGCGAGACCCGCGCCACGGCGCTGGCTCGCTGAGCAGGTCGCCGCCGGCGCCTGCAGGAAGGGATCGCTGCATGGAACTGCTCGACGGCCGTGTGGTCCGCGATGCCGTCCTCGCCGACCTCGCCACGCGGGTGCGCCAGGCGCCGCGCGCGCCCGGCCTGGCCGTGGTCCTGGTGGGCGACGACCCGGCCTCCCGCGTCTACGTCCGCAACAAGGAGAAGGGCTGCGAGCAGGTGGGCTACCGGCACTGGACGCATCGTCTGCCCGCCGAGACCGCGGAGGCGGACGTGCTCGCGCTGGTCGCGCAGCTGAACGCCGACCCCCTGGTGGACGGCATCCTGGTCCAGATGCCCCTGCCCGCCCCCCTGGACGGCGACCGCATCCTCGCGGCCGTGGATCCGGCCAAGGACGTGGACGGCTTCCACCCCTACAACCTGGGATTGCTGGTCAGCGGCCGTCCGCGGACCGTGGCCTGCACGCCGCGGGGCGTCCTGCGGCTGCTGGAGCACCATGGGATCGGCACTGCGGGCAAGCACGTGGTGGTGGTGGGGCGCAGCGTCATCGTGGGCCGTCCGCTCGCGCTGCTGCTCAACCTCAAGGGCGCCCTCGGCGACGCCACGGTGACCATGTGCCACTCGCGGACCCCGGACCTGGCCGCGCACTGCCGCCGTGCGGACATCCTGGTGGCGGCGGTGGGGGTGCCC
>JAASSM010000577.1 GCA_021767885.1 bacterium
AGCTGCACGCCGATGGCGAAGAGATTGGCGCCCAGGTCCACCATGAAATCCACCCGGTAGGCCAGGCGCATCTTGAGGAACTGCGCGAAGTAGGCGGCGATGATGGTGGCCTGGCGCCACGTCCGCTGCGGCAGCGAGCGCCGGGGCCCGGGCGCGAGGACGACCTCGTCGCGCATCACCTCAACCTCCCTGGAGCGTCACCGCGCGCACCGCGCGGGCGAAGAGCCAGCGTCCGAACAGGAACAGCCCCACCGACCAGGCCAGCTGGACGAGCAGGGCGGAGACCAGGTCCGGCCCCGTACGCTGGCCCAGGTAGATGGTCACCGGCACGTAGCTGACCCCCTGGAAGGGCAGCCAGGCCGCCAGGGTCTGCACCCAGGCCGGGAAGAAGCTGAACGGGACCAGCACGCCGGAGAGGAAGTCCATGCTGATGTGCTTGGCCCGGATGACGCCGTTGATGTTCTTGAGGTAGAACGCCAGGCACCCCACGACGAAGTTCAGCTGCGTGTTGATGGCCAGCGCCAGCAGGAAGCTCAGCAGCGTCCAGCCGTAAAGCGCCGGATCGGGCGGTCCCTGGATGCCGAACAGCGGCACCACCACCACCATGATCGGCAGGGTGAACAGCAGCAGACGGAATGCTGCCTCGCCGACGGCCTCGAAGCTCATCACCGTCTGCACGTGCATGGGCTTGATGAGCTGCATGGCGATCTCGCCCTGCTGGACCTGGAAGCTGAGGGTGCGGTCGATGTTGTTGAAGGTGAAGCTGCGGCCGATCCAGGCCACGGCGATGTAGGTGATCATCTGGGCCAGGGTCAGCCCGCCGATCTGCACCTCCTGCAGCGACTCCGGCCGGCTGGCGAAGAGGGCGCCGTAGAGGTAGGCGTTGCCGGCGACGAAGATGGTGTAGCTCACCACGCCCGTGTAGTACCGCAGCCGGTAGGCCAGGAACTTGAGGAAGGCCAGCCGGATGAAGCCGGCGTAGAGCCGCAGGCTCGCCGCGCGCTCGCGGCGCCAGGGCGCCAGCGCCACCCCCGCCGCCAGCCGTGCCGTCAGCTCAGCCACCGGTGACCTCCCCGGCCGGGGTCAGGCCGTCGCGGTAGATGCGCCGCACCACGTCCTCGATGGCCGGCTCGGTGATGGCCATGTCCCGCAGGCGGTGCGCGGCCACGATCCGGGAGATGATGGCCGCGGCGGTGGTCTCCGCCCGGGAGAACAGGGCGCAATGCCGGGTCTGGGCAGGTTCCTCCGGCTGGGCCTCGGCGCCCTCCCAGCTCACGGGCAGATCGCCGATGGCCGCGGCGAGCTGGGCCCGCGTGAGCGGCTCGGCGAACTCCAGGCAGAGGCGCAGGCGGTGGCCCGGCCCCCGGCGCAGCGCGTCGAGCTGGCCGTCGTAGAGCACCTTGCCGTGATCGATGATGATGATCCGCCGGCACAGCTGCTCGATGTCGCCGAGGTCGTGCGTGGTCAGGATCACCGTCAGGCCCAGGCGGTCGCGGGCCTCGCGCAGGAACTCGCGCACGCTCTCCTTGGCCACCACGTCCAGACCGATGGTCGGCTCGTCCAGGAAGAGGACCCGGGGCTCGTGGATCAGGGCGGCGGCGAGGTCGCAGCGCATGCGCTGCCCCAGGCTGAGCTTGCGGACGGGCTGGTCGAGCAGCTCGCCGATGCCCAGGAGCTCGTCGAAGAAGGCCATGCGGTCCCGGTAGCGGTCCTCGGAGACCTCGTAGATGCGCTGCAGCAGCCGGAAGCTCTCCACCACGGCCAGGTCCCACCACAGCTGGGTGCGCTGGCCGAAGACCACGCCGATGTGCCGCGTGTAGCTCTGCCGCTGGCGGTAGGGCACCAGGCCGCCCACCCGGACCACACCCTGCGTGGGCGTCAGGATGCCCGTGAGCATCTTGATGGTGGTGCTCTTGCCGGCCCCGTTGGCGCCGATGTAGCCCACCATCTCGCCCTGGTCGATCTGGAAGGAGACCCGATCCACGGCGCGCAGGGTGCGCTTGCGCGGCCGGACCAGGTCCTTCAGGCCCCCGAGCACGCCCTCGCGGCGCCGGGTCAGGCGATAGTCCTTGGTCAGGTCCTCGACGTGGATCAGCGTGGGCATGTCAGAAGGGCAGGTCCTCGTCCGGGGTGGATCCGGCGGCGCCGGATGCGCCGCCATCGGTCGTCTGCTGGCCGGGGCCGGTGGCCGCCGGCGGCGGCGTCCCGGGCGCAGCCTGATCGCCGGCCGGACGGGCGGCCGCCTCCTCCTGCAGGCGATCGACCAGCTCACGCACCTCGCGGTCGGTGCCCTGCAGGCGCTCGCGGCAGGCGGCGATGAGCTCCACCGCGCGCTTGACCTCGCCGGCGAGCTCGTCCACGTCCGTCTGCTCGTTCTCCAGCCGGGCGACGATGTCCTCCACCTCGCCGATGGCCTGGTCAAAAGAGAGCTTGCTGACCGGGGTCTTCTTCGGGGTCACGGGGGCCTCCCTTGCGCCGGCGGCGGCCCGGGGCCGCCGCGCCGTGGACGGTGCTGGTCACCTCGCCGTCGGCGAACCGGGTCCGCAGC
>JAASSM010000578.1 GCA_021767885.1 bacterium
CCCCCCACCCCGGTGATCGTCGCCAGCCGCGCCTATCCCAATCCCAGCCGCGGACTGACCACCGTCGAGCTGATGGTGGGCGATGCGACCAAGGCGGCCGCAGCCGCGCCGGTGCTGGAGATCTACGACGTCCGCGGCCGGCTGGTGCAGCGCCGGCTGGACGGGCGCCTCGCCAGCGGCCGCTTGCAGGTCACCTGGGACGGGACCGACCAGTCCGGCCGCCGCGTGCCGGACGGCATCTATCTCTACCGGATCGTGGGCGGCGAGGGCGTGGGCCAGGGGCGCATCCTCATGGTGCGGCGCTAGGCGGAGGCCGGCCCGGGGGTCACGGGATCAACATGACCTTGCCCGAGGCCAGGGGCCGCCCGCCGGCGACGAGCCGGTAGACGTAGGTCCCGGCCGCCACGCGGACACCGTGCCGATCCACGCCGCGCCACGCCACCGCGCCCGGTCCCGCCGGGGCCGCCTGGGGCTCGGAGGCCCACACCAGCCGGCCGCGGAGGTCGTGGATCCGGGCCTGGACACGGGCCGGGGCCGACAGCTCGTACTGCAGGCGGGTGACCGGGTTGAAGGGGTTGGGCCGCGGGCCGCGGTCCACCAGCAGGGCGGCGGACGAGGGCGCCACGCCGCCGCCCGCCGCGGTGACCACCTCGTCGCTCTCGCGGATCTCGTCCACGTTGATGTGTCCGAGCACGTCGGAGTCCTCGATGCGCAGGTAGACCTCCCGGCCGGCGAGATCCCGGAGATCCCAGGCCCAGGGGATCATGCTGTGGTGGCCGTGTCCGGACCTGCGGAAGATCACCGTGTCGGTGGCCGCGTCCATGAGGGCGACGAAGCAGGCCTCGGGGTTGTCGGTACCGCCGATGAGCATGTGCAGGGACTTGCCCTCGATGACGAAGGGGGCCGTCTCCAGCCAGCCGGTGGCGGTCAGGCCGATCTCCCGGCCGGCGTCGCCGCGGCCGGAGAGCGGCCCCTGGAAGTACTCCCGGGAACCGAAGTAGAAGTTGCCCACCAGGCCCACGGGCTCCTCGCCACGGCGGGCGGGGTTGTCGCCGAAGGTGGGGTTGCCCAGGCAGCTGTTGCCGCCGTAGCTCGCGAAATGGCGGCTCAGCGGCGGGAAGCGCACCACCTGCGGCGCGGCCTCGCCGCCGCGCGGATCGAGGGTGTCGATGCGTGCGACGAAGCTGAACGTGGCCTCGTCCGGCTCCTGGTACGGCGCGATCCGCGAGAAGAGGTAGGACTGGCCACCGTCGAAGGTGTCGACCTCCGGGGCGATGCCCAGATCGATGTGGACCCGGTTGGCGAAGGTCCAGTCGCCGGGGACGAAGCTGCCGATGTGGCTGACGCCGGTGCCGGAGTGCTCGTGGAAGAACACATGATGCGAGCCGTCGGGCTGCGGCAGGTACTGGGGGCTCTCGAGGCTGTTGTAAGGCACCGCACTGTCGTTGGCCAGGAACGCCTCGCCCACCGACCAGTTCAGCAGATCGTGGGAGCTCGCGCGCACCAGGGCCCCCTGGCCGCCCCACACGCCCTGGAGCTTGGCGGTCACGAGCAGGAACCAGGTGTCGCCGTCGTGGTAGAGGTAGGGATCGCGGCACTCGGCGGCGCCGGCGTCCGGGTCGTAGAAGAAGACGTCGGGGTCCGGCTCGAAGATGGGGTTCTCGCGGACCTTCTCCCAGTGCAGCAGGTCGCGCGACCAGGCCATGCCGATGCGCTGGGCATTCTGCTGGTCCACCGCGGTGTAGGCCATCCACCACAGCCCGCTGTCGGGGTCGCGCACCACGTCCGGGGCCCAGAGCGCGTTGTTCTCCCAGGGCCGGTCCGAGGTCTCGAGCACCGGGATCGGTGCGCTCCAGTGGATCAGGTCGAGACTGCTCGCCCGCCAGATGGTCTCGGCGTTGGACGGCAGGGGGGCGTCCATGGGGATGGTGTGGTAGAAGATGTGGTACGTGCCCTGGTCCTCGACCAGGCAGAAATCCCAGACCTGCATCCCGGGATGGACGTAGTATGGTTGCTCGAAGTCGATGTGCAGCAGGCCCGTCGCCGGCACCGCCAGCAGCAGGGCCGCCAGGACCAGGAGAAGCCCGCCGGGGCGGAGCGAACGCCGGACAGGGGAGCGGGGCATGATCAGCGGGCGGCCTCCAGCGTGGAGTGCGAGCGAGCCGGGGCCCCGGCGCTGGCCGGGGTGGTTCCGGGTCCGGTGTGGCCACATGATCGATCATTATACTCGCATGTCGCCAGGGGGGTCAATTCGTCGGCGGACGCCTCGTGTCCCCGCGCTCGCGAGCCTGACGCTGGCCGGGCTCCTCGGTCTGCTCGTGGCAGGCCCGGTGCGGGCGGACGACGGGGCGCGGATCGCCGTGCTGGACGCACTGCTGGAGGCGGGACGGCCTGGCCGGGTGATCGCCATGGCCGACTCGCTGCTCGCCGCCGGGGCTGTGCAGCCGCGCAACGTCTGGCGCCTGCAGCAGCGGCTGGGGGCGGCGCTGGTGGCGGCGGGCCGGCCGGTGGACGCGGTGCCGGTGCTGGAGAGGGCCCTGCAGAC
>JAASSM010000579.1 GCA_021767885.1 bacterium
AACGTCACCCAGAGGAACAGCCCGCCCTCCGGCCGCGTGAAGGTCACCTCCGCGGGCAGCTCCGCCTCCAGGATCCCGATCATCAGATCCCGCCGCTCGCGGTAGACCTCGATCACGCGGCCGATGTTGTCGTCCAGGCCGTACAGCTCGAGGTAGGTGGCCACCTGGCGCTGGACCAGGGTGCTGGTGTGCAGGTCGGCGCCCTGCTTGACCATGACGTAGCGGCTGAACAGATCCGGCGGCGCGGCGAGCCAGGCGCAGCGCAGCCCCGGACAGAAGGTCTTGGAGAAGGTGCCGAGGAAGACCACCAGCTCGTGCCGGTCCAGGGCCTGCAGGGCGGGCAGCGGCTCGCCCTCGAAGCGCAGCTCGGCGTAGGGGCTGTCCTCGATCACCGGCACCGCGTGCCGGGCGGCCAGCTCCAGCAGGGCCTCGCGCCGGGCCACCGACCAGGTCCGACCGCTGGGGTTCTGGAAGTCGGGGATGGCGTAGATGAAGCGCACGTTCGACTCGCTGCCGAGCGCCTGCTCCAGGGACCCGGGGACCATGCCCTCGTCGTCGGTGGCCACCTCCACCATGCGCGGCCCGTAGGCGCGGAAGGCGTTGATGGCGCCCAGGTAGGTGGGACTCTCGCAGAGCACCACGTCGCCGGGATCCAGGAAGATCTTGCCGGAGAGGTCCAGGCCCTGCTGGGAGCCGCTGGTGATCATGATCTGATCGGCGGTCACCGCGGTCTGCTGCTTGAGGTTCATGCGCTCGGCGATGCGCTGGCGCAGGCCGAGATCGCCCTCGGTGGTGGAGTACTGCAGCACCTTGCAACCCTCGGACTCCAGGATCCGCCCGGTGACCTCGGCCATCTCCCGGGCCGGGAACAGCTCCGGCGCGGGCAGGCCGCCAGCGAAGGAGATCACCTCCGGCCGCTGGGTCAGCTTGAGCAGCTCGCGGATCTCCGAGGCTTTCAGGAACTGCATGCGGCTGGCGAGGTTACGCGGGGGCGTGGCCATGTCGGCACCACCTTCCAGGCTGGGGTCGCGAGGTCGTCGAACCTGGATTCAACAATGGCTTTTCGATTGCGGGAAGTAAAGCGAGGAAGGCGGCGATCCAGGCAAGAGGATCATTGGCAGCCGGTTACCGAGATGCTATGTTTGATCGCGCCGCCACCGGCGCTGCCTGCACAACCCTCCCTTTTCGCCACGAGAGGACGGTGTCCATGACCTCGCTTGCGACCTTTGCCGGCTCGAGCGTTGGCAAGAAGGTCCTCGTCGCGGTCACGGGCCTGATGCTGTTCGGGTTCGTGATCGTCCACCTGATCGGGAACTTCACCCTGCTGATTCCCGACGGGGGCAAGGCCTTCAACGAGTACGCCCACTTCCTCGAGAACGTCGCCCATGGCTGGCTGATCATCGCCTTCGAGATCGGCCTGATCGCCGCGTTCCTCATCCACATGATCTATGCCGTCACGGCGGCGTTGATCGACAAGAGCAAGGCGCGACCGGACAAGTACGCGCTGGTGCGCGACGCCGGCGGCAAGAGCCGCAAGTCCCTGGCCTCACGCAGCATGATCATCACCGGGCCGATCATCATCGTGTTCGTGGTCCTGCACGTGAACATGTTCAAGTTCGCCGATCACCCCCTGGTGATCGTGCACGGCACCGAGATGAAGGACCTCTACGCGGTGGTGGTCGAGGCCTTCAAGAACCCCTGGATCACGCTCGGCTACATGGCGGTGATGGCCGTGCTCGGCATGCACCTCTGGCACGGCGTCTGGAGCGCGTTCCAGTCCATGGGCTGGAACAGCGACCGCCACATGGCCCTGCTGACCCGCATCTCGTGGATCGCGGGCCTGGTGCTGGGCGCCGGCTTCCTGCTGCTGCCGCCGTACATCTACTTCTTCGCCACCATGCCGGGAGGTCAATGATGAGCAAGGTCAAGCTCGATCCCAGGATCCCGGGCGGCCCCCTTGCCGAGAAGTGGGACCGTCACGAGATGGACGCCGGGCTGGTGGCGCCCGCGAATCGCCGCAAGTTCACCGTGATCGTGGTGGGCACCGGCCTGGCCGGCGGCGGGGCGGCGGCCACCCTCGGCGAACTGGGCTTCAACGTCCTGAACTTCTGCATCAACGACACCTCCCGCCGCGCCCACTCGGTGGCCGCCCAGGGGGGGATCAACGCCGCCAAGAACTACCAGAACGACGGCGACAGCATCCAGCGCCTGTTCTACGACACCATCAAGGGCGGGGACTACCGCTCCCGCGAGGCCAACGTCTACCGGCTGGCCCAGCTCTCCACCGAGATCATCGATCAGTGCGTGGCCATGGGCGTGCCCTTCGCCCGGGAGTACGGCGGCACGCTGGCCAACCGCTCCTTCGGCGGCGTGCAGGTCAGCCGCACGTTCTACGCCCGGGGCCAGACCGGTCAGCAGCTGCTGCTCGGCGTCTACAGCGCGCTGTCGCGCCAGGTGGCGGCCGGGACGGTCAAGATGTTCCCGCGCCACGAGATGCTCGACCTGGTGCTCGAGGACGGCCGTGCGGTGGGCGTCATCT
>JAASSM010000580.1 GCA_021767885.1 bacterium
GCGCGGCGGTGATCACCAGTGGCGCGCCACCCACCGGGTGGGCGGCCGCGAGCCGCCACGCGTGCAGGGCGATGCCCGACGGCTGCTCCTGGCGGCGGGCACCGTACTTGACGTCGCCCCGGACGGGCCAGCCGGCCAGCGCCAGCTGGGCGCGGATCTGGTGGCGGCGGCCGGTGATCAGCTCCACCGCGAGCAAGGAACGGTCCGGCTGCCGTCCCAGGACACGATACCGCAATCGCGCGGGCCGCGAACCCGGAAACGGTCCCGGGGCCGCCCGGGTGACGCCCCGCTGGTCGCCACGGCTGGCCAGGTGGGCGGACAGCTCGTCCGCCGCCAGGGACGGTCCGCCCTCGGTGACCACCAGGTACGTCTTGCGCACGGCGTTCTCGCGGAACTGCCGGCTCAGCCGCGCCGCGGCCTTGCTGGTCCGCGCGAGCAGCAGCACGCCGCTGACCGGCCGGTCGAGCCGGTGGACCAGGCCCAGGTACACGTTGCCGGGCTTGGCGTACTTCTCCTTGAGGTAGGCGCGGGCCAGATCGAGCACCGTGACGTCGCCGGTCCGATCCCCCTGGGTCAGGAGGTTCGCCGGCTTGTCCACCGCCAGCAGGTGGTTGTCCTCGAACAGCACGTGGAGCTGGCTCACCGGTCGTGCTCCGGGCCACAGCCGGCGGGGTCGGCCAGCAGCGGCGGCTGGCCGGTGTTCTCGATGACGTCGTTCCAGAGCAGGCTGTCCGGATCGATGCGCTTGCGGAAGGCCACCGCCTCGCGGATGGGCACGTGGACGAAGCGGTCGTGGACCAGCCCCACCAGGCAGGCCGTGCGGCCGGCCATGGCGGCATGGACCGCGTGGGCCCCGAGGCGCGCGGTGTAGATGGCGTCGCCGGGCCCGGCGGGCTGGCTGCGGATCTGGTAGCTGGGATCGATGTACTTGATGGTCACGGGCCGACCGCGGCCGGCGAAGTGGTCGCCGATGGCCTGCTGGAGGAACGGGCCCACGTCGCCCAGCTTGCGGTTGCCCGAGGCGTCCGTTCCCCCGGTGGGCACCAGCTCCTGCCCCGCGCCCTCGGCCACCAGGACCACCGCGTGGTGCCGGCGGGCCAGGCGTTCCTCCAGGTGGGCGAGCAGGCCGCGACGGCCCTCGAGCTGGAACGGGACCTCGGGCACGAGCACCACGTTGACCTCGTTGGTGGCCAGCACGGTGTGCGCCGCGATGAAGCCCGACTCCCGCCCCATGACCTTGACCAGCCCGATGCCCTCGGGAGCGCCGTGGGCCTCGGCATGGGCGCCGGTCACCGCGCGGACGGCCTCGGCCACCGCGGTCTCGAAGCCGAAGGACCGCTGCACGAAGGCCAGGTCGTTGTCGATGGTCTTGGGGATGCCCACCACGGCGATGTCCAGGCCACGGCGGGCCACCTCCTCGGCGATGGCCAGGGCGCCCTTCTGGGTGCCGTCGCCGCCGATGGTGAAGAGCAGGTGGATGCCCTGGCTCTGCAGGGTGTCGACGATCTCGGTCGTCTGACGGCCACCGCCGCGGGCGGTGCCGAGGATGGTGCCGCCCAGGTTGTGGATGGACCGCACCTCCGCCGGCGTCAGCGGCACGGGCGCCGGGTCCGCGCCCGGCAGCAGCCCCTGGTAGCCGTAGCGGATCCCGCTGATGCGGCGCACGCCGTAGCGGTGCCAGAGCGTGAGCACCAGCGCCCGGATCACGTTGTTCAGGCCCGGGCACAGTCCGCCGCAGGTGACCATGGCGGCGTGCACCCGGTCGGGATCGAAGTGGACGTGCTCGCGGGGGCCGGCCAGCTCGAGCCAGCCCTGCGGCCCCACGGCCGGCGGGCGCTCGCCGGTCGCGCCGTCGATGTCCAGCAGCACACGGTGGTCGTCCCGGACGTAGTCGGCCAGGCAGTCGTGCGGATCGCGGGACAGGCGGATGGGCGAGGGCCGCGTGGCCGGGCCCAGCCGGTGGATGCTCAGGTCGGGATGGTGGTCGTTCATGGTCGCCTCCCGGGGTCGGCCTGGTGGTCCCGGACCCAAGCTAGCACGGGGATCGGCCGCGGGCCACGGCCCGCCCGGGACATCGCGATAAAGCGGAACCCCGGGGGCCCCTGCATCCATCTTGACGGGATTTTCAAGAATTCATTAACCATTTTTCTCGTGATTTCGAGGCCGCGATGGTGTTTCATATATACCCATCCCCGGCACCGGCAGCTCACCTCGCTCCCACGCTGGGCCGGCGGACGCGGGAGGCGGTCCAGGGTGCCGATTCGCCCACTCGACCCGGCACCACGACCCCGCTGCACGACGGAGCCCCGGGCCGATCGGCCCGGGGCTTCCTCACGTCCGCCGTGGGGGGGCCGGCCCGGCGAGCCGGAGCGCGGCGACGACCACCGCCAGCCCCGCCAGCGCGCGCAGGTACGGCGCCGACTCGCCGAACACCAGCCAGGAGACCACCACCGCCAGCGGGACCTTGAGGTTGTTCGCCACCGCCAGGGGTCCGGCCGCGGTCCGGGCCGCCCCCTTGTTCCAGAGCCAGAAGCCCA
>JAASSM010000581.1 GCA_021767885.1 bacterium
GGCGCCGTGGGTCCGGCCGCCGCGGCCCAGTCCGGCGCGGCGCCGCCGGGGCCCTGCGGATCGCTCGCCAGGCGCACGGCCGCCACGTACGCACGCTCGGCGGCATCCACGGCGGCGATCTCCGCGTCCGGGATCCGCGCGGCGATCGCCGCCATGGGCTGGCCCCGGGCCAGGGCCAGGGCCAGGGCCAGGAGCCCGTCGGCCGGCGGCCCGGCCGCCGCACGCGGGTCCTCCAGCGCCTCGCCCTCCCCCGGATCCTGGCCCGCCTCCAGCGCCCGGCCCAGCGCGAGCGCCTCGCGCAGCCGGACCAGGCGCTCGGATTCGCTCACCTCCACGCCGGCCTGCGCCCCGCCCCAGAGGCCCAGCTCCAGGGCCAGCGCCGTGCGCTCGACCAGCCAGCGCGTGTCGAGCTCGTCCAGCGGCAGCGCCGCGAGGGACTCGAAGGCGGACAGCGGCTGGCCGGCCCACCAGTCCAGCTCGGCGGCCAGCGCCCGGGCCGTCACCGAGCCGTGGCCCCGGAGCGCGGCCTGCAGGGAGTCCAGGCTCGCCACCGGCGGCGTCACCCCGTCCCGTGCGGCATGCTGGAGCCGCGCGTCCACCCAGCCCTCGGCCGCGGACGCGCTCCCGGGAGCCAGCGCGAGGGCCTGGGCGAAGCGCGCCGCCGCCTCGCCCGGGCGATCGAGGAGCATGAGCGCCCGGCCCAGCCGCCGGCGATCGCCGATGGCGTCGGGATTGAACCGGATGGCCTGCTCGAGGGCCTGCCGGGCGCTGTCCGCCTCGCCGCGCGCGAGCAGCAGCTCGCCCAGCTCGCTCCAGGAGCGCGCGTGTCCCGGCTCCAGCGCCAGGCTCGCGCGGAAGCTGGCCTCGGCCGCCGCATGGTCGCCGAGGTCGCGCCGGATCAGGCCCAGGTTGTAGATGCCCCGCTGGTACTCCGGGTACTGGACCACGGCGCGCTCGAGGGTCGCGCGCGCCGCCAGCAGCTCACCGCGCGACCGCTGGATCAGCGCCAGGTTGTTCAGGGCGAAGGGCGTGAGCGTGGAATCCCGCGCCGCGGTGCGGTACAGGGCGATGGCCCCGGCGGTGTCGCCCGCCGCGGCCGCCGCGCGCGCCCGGGCGAACTGCTCGCTGCGCTCGGAGACGGGCGTGGCCTGATCCACCCACTCCACGGTCGCCGCGTCCTCGTCGGTCGTGCCGGTGGCGTCCGGATCCCACTGCTCGGCGCGGACCGCCCGCACCTCCGGCAGGTCCTGCTCCTGCCAGACGCCGAATCCCCACGGCGCCAGCACGAGCAGCCCCAGGACCAGCCAGGACGCCCACTGGGTCCAGCGGTCGAGTCGCGAGAACCGCGTGCGCCGCCGGACGGGCTGCCCCTGCTGGTTGGCGATCTGGATGGCCAGGCCGGGCCGGGCGTTCACCTCCAGGACCAGCGGACCGCGCGCGGCGTCCAGGACGATGTCCACGCCGAGGTACCGGATGGGCGCCACCGCCGCGGCCGCGTCGCGGGCCACCTGCAGGCAGGCCGGCCAGTCCGGGATCTCGCGTCCCACCAGCGTCAGGCCGGTGTCCGGATGGGCGGCCACGTCGCGGTCGTGCTGCACGGCGCGCACCACGCGGCCGCTGGCCAGGTCGATGCCCAGGCCGAGTCCCCCGCCGTGCAGGTTGGCCTTGCCGTCGGACGCGTCGGTGGGCACCCGCAGCATGGCCTGGATGGGCTCGCCATCCTCCAGCACCACGCGCAGGTCGGACAGGCCACGGGGATAGAGCTCCTCCAGGAAGGGATGGGCGTGGATGCGCTCCTCGAGGATGGCCTGGTCCTGGCTCTCGTCGAGGCTGAAGGCGCCGGTGAGCACCTCCTCCACGTGCAGGCGCACGGCGTCCTGATCGAGGCGCCGGCCGCCCGGCGTCCGCCAGGCGTCCGCGCCGTCGCGCGCGAGCACCAGGATGCCGCGTCCGCCCCACCCGCGGGCCGGCTTGATCACCACCTCGTCGCGACCATCGAGCCATCCGTCCAGTCGCTCGAGGTCCCGGCCGTCGCGCACCACGCCGACGGTCTGCGGCACCGCCACGCCGGCCCGCTCCAGGCGCGCCTTGCCCTGGACCTTGTCGTCCAGCTCGCGGAACTGGCCGGGCCGGTAGTCGGCGAACACGAGGTCGAGGTTGCGGCGGTTGATGCCCAGGACCGGGGAGCGGTCGCCGTCACGACGCCGGTCGGGTCCGTCGGCGGGGCGGTCGTCCCGCCGGCTCACGGCCCCTCCTCCGCCAGGACCGAGCGGAACCGCAGCCGCTCGCTCAGCCGCAGGCCGCGGTACTGGCCGATCACCACGATCTCCGCCAGCACCAGCAGCAGGATCTCCGGGAAGGTGACGGTGAGCACCTTGAACAGCGGCTGCATGAGCACCAGCGCGCTGAGGACGGCGAGGATGAGCGTCTGGGCCAGCAACCAGGCCGAGGCGCGCGCGCCCTGGTCCAGGGCCACCACCGTGACGCGCTCGACCGCCATGGCCAGGGCCGCCAGGGGCA
>JAASSM010000582.1 GCA_021767885.1 bacterium
CCATCTTCCTGCTGCTGACGGCCTACTACATCATCAAGCCCGTGCGCGAGGCGCTCATCCTCGCCGGCGGCGGCGCCGAGGTGAAGGCCTACGCCTCGGCCGGGCAGGCGCTGCTCCTGCTGCTGACCGTGCCCGCCTATGCGCGCCTGGCCGACCGCCTGCCCCGCCGCCGCCTGCTGACGGTGGTGACCATGTTCTTCACCGCCTGCCTGGTGGCCTTCTACCTGCTCGCCCGCACGCCCGTGCCCCTGGGCGTGGCGTTCTTCCTGTGGGTGGGCATCTTCAACGTCACCGTGATCGCGCAGTTCTGGTCCCTGGCCAACGACCTCTACACCACCGAGGCCGGCGAGCGGCTCTTCGCGGTGCTGGGGTTCGGGGCCTCCTCCGGCGCGGTGTTCGGCTCCTGGGTCACCGGCCGCCTCATCGAGCCGCTCGGCGTCTACCAGCTGCTGCTGGTGTCGGCGTCCCTGCTGCTGCTGAGCCTGGCGCTCTCGCTGGCCGGCGAGCGGCGCCGGCAGCGGCCGGACGTGGGTGCGCCGCCCCCGCCCGCGGACGGGCCGGACGGCGCGGCGTCCGGCGGCGAGGGCCCCGTCGTCCCGGAGTCCGGCGCCCACGCCGACACCAGCGCTCCCCCGCCGATGGACGCGCCCGCCGGCGAGGATGGCGCCACGGCGAGGCGGCCGGGGATCTGGTCCATGATGCGCCGCAACGGCTACCTCCAGCTGCTGGCCCTGCTCTCGCTGCTGACCAACCTGGTCAACACCACCGGCGAGTACCTGCTCGGCGAGCTGGTCACGCGCACCGCGCGGGACGTGGCGACCGCCGGTGGCGCTTCCGGCGAGGAGGCGGTCCAGGCGGCCATGGAACCGTGGATCGGCAACTTCTACGCCGACTTCTTCGCGGTGGTCAACGGCGTGGCCCTGGTGGTGCAGCTCTTCCTGGTCTCCCGGCTGGTCAAGTACCTCGGGGTGCGCACCTGCCTGCTGATCCTGCCGTTCATCGCGCTGGGCGGCTATGCGCTGCTACTGGTCTTCCCCGTCCTCGCGGTGGTCCGCTGGGCCAAGACCGCCGAGAACGCCACCGACTACTCCCTCCAGAACACCGTGCGCAACATGCTGTGGCTGCCCACCACGCGGCAGGAGAAGTACGCCGCCAAGCAGTTCGTGGACACCTTCTGCGTCCGCCTCGGCGACGTGCTGTCGGCCGTCGTGGTCTTCGTGGGCACCACCTGGCTGGCGGCCGGCATCTCGGGCTTCGCGGCGGTCAACCTGGGGCTGGTGCTGGTCTGGCTGGCCTGCGCCGTGGCCCTCGGCCGACGGTTCCAGCAGCTCACCCGCTAGGCTGTGCCCCGAAGAATGGGTATGGCTGCCGGGACCGCGATCTTCCCTCACCATTTCTGCCGAAAAGCACATGAAATGCATGGTCTGCGGCTCTCTGGTGGGCCTTCGCGGGCCATCACCATTCTTCGGGGCACAGCTCTCTCTCCCCCGCCGCATTGAAGAAAACCCGTGGCACGACGCTTGCGTGACCGGGGCGTTCCCAGCGCCGGCTCGCGGCCGGCCCGGCGGGCCTCGCGATCCCGGGATCGGCCGCCCGACCCATCCAGTGCCCGTTTCGCACCGACCAGAGGTGACGCATGACGATCACGGACGTGCAGACCGAGGTGGAAGAAATTGCCCAGGGCCTGATCCTGCTCGATGCAGGCGATCCCGGCAGCATGGTAACCATCGGGGAACGTCTTCGCGACGCTGCCGGCATGCTCCGCGAGGCGGGGCGCGAGGTCGAGGCCACCGCCGCCGAGCAGGCCGCCGGCGTGGCGGCCACGTGCGCCGACGAGGAATCGGTCCCCGCCGCCGTGATCGCCGCGATCACCCGGGCGGTGGAGACCATCCAGGAGACCCTGGCGCTGCCCCAGGGCGCGGGCGTGGAGGAGGCCCTCCAGGCCATGGCCGAGACCGCGGAGCAGGCGCGCGCCGAGGGCGTGGACGCCGGGGACGACACCGGCGCCGGCGCTGCCGACGCGGGGGCCGCTACCGCGGATCCGGCCGCCGCGGCGGCCGCGGCGGCGGATGGCGAGGCTGCCGCTCCGGGCGGCGAAGCGGTGGCCGGCCTGACGCTCTCGCCGCTGGTGGACGAGGCCATCGTGGCCGAGTTCCTCAGCCGCCAGCACGATGCGCTGAGTGACGTGGAGAAGACGGTCCTCGGTCTCGAGGGCGCCGAGGGGGCGGACCTCGACTGGCTCAAGCGCTGGTTCCACACGCTCAAGGGCGAGTCCGGCCTGCTGGGGCTGGAGGCCATGGCCGAGATCTGCCACGCCACCGAGGACATGATCCAGGCCGAGCCGCCGGCCGCGTGCGTGGACCGCATGCTCTCGGTGCTGGACTGGCTGGCCGCCACCTTCGATCACCTCTCCGATCGGGGCCCCGCCCCCGCGGCCATCGCGCCGCTGGTCGCCGAGCTCCGCACGCCCGTGGACGCAGCGCCCGTCCCGGGCGGCGACGACGCGGCAGGG
>JAASSM010000583.1 GCA_021767885.1 bacterium
CGCCTCGCGACCGCTGCATGCGCCTCCGGGGCCGCGATTGTCAACGGTTTTTACAATCTCGCCCCGCCGTCCGCAAGTCACACGATCACAGCGACTTGCGCAGTCAACGGCCTTGACAGCCCGGCGGGTCCGGATGCGCGATCAGGGGTTCCCGTACGGCCGGACGCGGCATGGCCGCGGGGACCCCGTCCGGGATCCCCGCCACACCGTCCGTCCACCGGGCCGGCTCAGGCCAGCCCGTAGAGCTTGATCTTCTTCAGGAGGTTGGGATAGCTGATCTGCAGGCTGCGGGCGGCCGCGGACTTGTTGCCGCCACTGATCTTCAGCGCACGGGCGATCTCCCGGGACTCCACCCCGGCCAGCGTCTCGCGCAGCGGGGTCAGCCCCGGCCGGCTGCCGCTGACCAGGTAGGGCACCAGGTCGCGTGGCAGGTGCTCCGGCCGCAGCCGATCCTCGCCCTGGGCCAGGACCAGCGCCCGCTTGAGGCACTTCTCCAGCTCGCGGATGTTCCCGGGCCACTGGTGGCTGGCCAGGGCATCGATCACGTCCGGACCCAGCTCCGGCGCCCGCCCCCCCAGCTCCTCGCCGTACTTCTGGACGAAGTGGTGGGCGAGCAGGGGGATGTCGTCCGGACGCTCCCGCAGTGGCGGCACCACCAGCGGGAAGTCCAGCAGGCGGAAGTAGAGGTCCTCGAGGAAGCGATCGCTCTCCACCAGCTGATGCAGCTCGGCCTTGCTCGCGCAGACGATCCGCACGTCCACCTGGCGCTCCTCGTTGGATCCCACCGGCCGCACCGCGCGCGTGTCCAGGAAGTGCAGGAGCTTGCCCTGCATGGCCAGCGGCATCTTGCCGATCTCGTCCAGGAAGACCGTGCCGCCCTCGGCCTGGACCAGCAAGCCGGTCTTGTCCGCGTCCGCTCCCGTGAACGACCCCTTCACGTGACCGAAGAGCTCGCTCTCGAGGAGCGTCTCGGGGATGGCCGCGCAGTTGATGGCCTGGAAGCGGCCCTCGCCCCGGGGGCTGAGCCGGTGCAGGGCGTAGGCCAGCATGCCCTTGCCGGTGCCCGTCTCGCCCCGCAGCAGCACCGTCAGGTCGCTGCCGGCCACCTTGCGCACCAGGCCCAGCACCTCGAGCATGCTCGGATCGCAGGTGATGATGTTCTCGAAGCCCTCGTTCTCCGGCGCGGGCGCGACGGCCACCGGGTCGCGGGTCTTCTCGGCCAGGAACAGGCCCAGGAAGCCCACGTAGTTGGCCAGGAAATCCAGGGTGGACTGGTCCACCATGGGCCCGTGCTCGCTCACCGCGGAGAAGCCGAGGAACAGCACGCCGAGCCGGCGCCCGCGCACGCTGATGGGCATGTACAGGCAGCCGGCCAGGCGCTCGGTCACCGCCGGCACCTGGGCGGGCAAGGCCTGGCCCGGCGCCAGGCGGCTGCAGAACACGGCCTCGCCCTCGCCCGGCTGGTGGTCGTACCAGCGCAGGAGCTGTCCGGCGAGGTTCTCGCCCAGGTCCTGCCGCGCGGCGAGGCGGGGACCGCTGGCCGGGTCGTCCAGGGCCAGGAAGCCGCCCGCGGCCCGGGTGCGCCGGATCACCGCCGCGAGGACCGTGTCGAGGTGGTTGGTCAGGCTGGCGTCATCGGCCCGGAACAGGCCCGGGATCCCCGAGAGCGCGCGCACCGGGCTGTCCTCGCGGTCGAGGCCGCCCACCAGCCCGCGCTCCACCACCTGGCGCAGGTGCGCCACCTGTTCGAGCCGGCCGGGATCCTCCAGCCCCCGCGCCACGCGCTCGAGCTCGAAGACGGTGAGCAGGGCGTCGTCGCAGAGGCCGAGCCGCAGCTGCACGTGCGCCAGCCCGGTCAGGCACGCCGCCAGGGTCGCGTCTCCCACCGCGGCCGCCGCCCGCTCCTGCACGTCCAGCAGCAGGCGGCGCAGCAGCAGCAGCAGGGGCTGGTCGGCCGTGGGCAGCCGCATCTCCTGATAGATGCAGACCGCGTCGCACCACTCGCGGAGGAGATCCTGGGACTGGAAGATCTCCACGGCCTGGCGGAAGTGCGCATCGGCGAGGGACCAGTCGCCCTCGCCGGCGTAGGCCTGGCCCAGCGTCAGGTGACAGAAGCCGAGCTCGTAGACCTCGCCGCATTCCTCGCAGACGGCCACGGCAGCGTGGGCGTCGGCCACCGCCTCGGAGAGGTCGCCCGCCCGGCGCCGCACCTCGGCGCGGCGCCGCAGCAACTCGCCCTCCACGTCGCTGGCGCGACCGAGCGGCCGGGTCTTCTCCAGTCCCAGTTCGTAGTTCAGGAGCGCCTTGTCCAGCTCGCCGCGGGCGAGCAGGATGTCGCCGAGGTACTCGTCGGCGATGATCAGCTCGCGCTTCATGCGCTCGCGGGCGGCCAGGGCCTGGCCGGCGAGGACGTGCTCCTCGGCCCGGGCCAGGCGGCCATCGAGCAGCTCGAGGCGGCCGAGCGCCAGCAGCACGCGCGGCTCGCGGAGCCGGTCGCCCAGGCTGCGA
>JAASSM010000584.1 GCA_021767885.1 bacterium
GACGGCCGATCCGTCGACCAGGAGGTAGATGGCCACCGCCGCCAGCACGTGCACCGCGGCCGAGATCCAGAAGGTCAGGACCAGGGCGTTGCTGAGGTAGAAGAAGCGGTAGGCGGTCACCATGGATCCTCGGTCGGGGCTGGCCGCGCGTCCCGGCTGGACCGGTCGGGGCAGACGCGTCGGCCATTCGAATGTATCGTGGCGCGGGAACAACGGCAAAGGCCCGGTGGTTGTCCCGGCAGCGGCCAGACCGACCGCCCACCACCGGAACGCACCGGAACCCCGGATCCAGCGAGGACACCGGACCATGACTTCCCGATCCGCATCCCGCCAGTGGGACCAGCTGGCCGCGCGGCTGACGCCGCACCAGCCGCTGGTCACGGCCGGCGTCCCTCTCAGCCGGCTGACCACCTTCCGGATCGGCGGGCCGGCCGGCCTGCTCTGCCCGGTGGAGAACGTCGAGCAGGCTCGCAGGTTCCTCGATTTCGCCGCCCATCACGAGCTCCCCTGGACCTGCCTCGGCGGTGGCAGCAATATCCTGGCCGACGACTCGGGATTCGCCGGCCTGGTCCTGCACGTCCGCACGCGAGGCCTCGAGGTGGGCGGCGACACCGTGCGGGCTGGCGCCGGCTGGGGTTTCGACGACCTCGTCGCCGCCACCCTCGAGGCCGGCCTCACCGGCCTGGAGTTCGCCTCCGGCATCCCGGGCACCGTGGGCGGCGCGGTGGTGGGCAATGCCGGCTGCTACGGCCGGGAGATCGGCGAGTTGCTGCTGGAGGCCACGGTGCTGCGACCGGACGGCCGGGTGGAGGTGCTCGGCCCCGGGGACCTCGCCTTCGGCTACCGCACCAGCGCCCTGAAGGGCCGTCCCGACGTGATCCTGGACGTGCTCCTGCGTCTCGAGCGCGGCGACCTGGCCGCCGCGACCTCGGTGCGGGCCACGCACCTGGCCGACCGCGCGCGCAAGCATCCCTCCTGGGACGAGGCCTGCGCCGGCAGCTACTTCCAGAACCTGCCGCCCCGGGTCGCCGGCGAGCGCCGGCGCGCGGCGGGTGTCCTGCTCGAGCAGGTGGGTGCCAAGCAGATGCACGAGGGCCCGGCCATGGTCTACCCGAAGCACGCCAACATCATCGTCAACGCCGGTGGCGCCACCTCGGTGCAGGTGCTGCGCCTGGCCGCGCGCATGAAGGCGGCGGTGGCCGAGCGCTTCGGCGAGACGCTGACCGAGGAGGTCCGCCACCTGGTCACGCCGGGCGCAAGCTCCGATCCTGACGCGGCTTAAGTTCCGGTTGACACCCGCCACCGCGGACCTGATTTTCATACGGTGCATTTCACAGTCCCGCCCCGCGCGTCGAGCCCCCGCCGCGCCGCGGCCCGCGGACTGGTCCGTCCCCCGGGTCAGATCCGACAGGAGCAGTTTCATGGCCAAGCAGTCCACCGCCGTCCTCTGCAGCCTCGTGATCCTCCTCGCGGCCGGGGTGGCCGTCGCCCAGGACCAGGGTGCGCAGCAGCCCGATCGTCTCTCCGACGAGAAGACCTTCAACCTCGTGGTGGGCGAGGACGCCGAGGAAGAGGAAGAGGTGGTCGAGGAGGAGGTCGCCGAGCGCAAGCCGGGCGTCTATGCCGGCGAATGGCACACGGCATTGACCCTGGGCTACTTCGGCCTGGACAAGACCTTCCTGCAGCACCAGCGACTGATCTACCGGGCCACGGACGAGTCGTTCTTCTACGGCGACATCGAGCTCAACGGGACCTCCGCCTTCAACCCCATGCTGCGCCTGGGCTACAACCTCACCACCTGGTTCGCCCTGGAGACCCAGCTGGGCCTGACGTTCTCGGACTACGAGGCCTCCCTCACCGACCCCTTCGCCGTGGATCCGGAGGGCGGCACGCCCACGCCCGTGGTCGAGGTGGGCGAGTTCGACCTCGAGCGGCGCTCGGCGCTGGTGGCCGTCACCAATCTCAACGGCGTCTGGTATCCGCTGAACATGGACGGCGACGGCGAGGGGCGCGTGCATCCCTTCGTGACCGGCGGCGTGGGGATGGCCCTCTACAACCTGGATTCCAACTACGTGGATGAGACGGCCAGCGCGGTGAACGTGAACTTCGGCGGCGGCATCCGGGTGATCGCCGACGACGTGATCTCGCTGCGGGCGGAGGTCCTCTATCAGGTCCACTCCATCGAGTTCACGCCGGCCGGGTTCTTCGACGAGCGCGACGACGGGACCGTCCAGATCCCGGTCTTCGAGTTCAGCGAGAGCGGCGAGTATCGCCGGGCGGAGAGCTTCGCCAGCGAGACCCTCGGCGGCCTGACCTGGCAGCTGGGCTTCCAGCTGGTCTTCTAGGGCCGCCGCGTCGATCCCTCCCTCAGCCCTCGGCCGCCCGCCAGCAGCCGAGGGCTTCGTGTCGGTAGAGCAGCGCCTCGCGCACGTCGCCGCCGGTGACGCGGGAGCGGCCGGCCAGCGCGGCCACGGTCCGCGCCACGCGCCCGGCGCGCAGCATCC
>JAASSM010000021.1 GCA_021767885.1 bacterium
AGGGTGTTGCCCACCTCGCCGAAGGTGTCCATGTACGCCTCGTAGGCCCGCTGGCGGACGCCCCGGTCACGGTCGCGGACGTACTTGCCGAAGCGCGCGTGCGAGAGCTCCACGGCGTTGCCCTCGGCGTCCTCGATGGTGGGGAAGCGCAGGTCGGCGTCCGACAGCGCGCTGAAGATGCGGCCCGGGCCGCGGGTCAGGTTGCCCACGGCGGCCAGCAGGGCCTCGCGGTCGGCGTCCAGGGTGTGGGGCCGCATGCGGCGCAGGTCGTCCAGGTGATGGGCGTAGCGCTGCAGCTCGGGGTCCTGCTCCAGGAAGCGATCCACCTGCGCGTCCGGCAGTGCGAGGAGCTCGGGCTCGAACCAGCTCACCGTCTCGGCGAAGCGGGTCGCCAGGCTGCCGGCCCGGCCGCGGCGGGCGGTGTTGGCCGAGTCGCGGGTGTCCTCGTCGCTGCGCATGGACGCGTAGACCGACACCACCTCCAGCTTGCGCTGCACCGCGTGGATGGCCTCGAGGGCCTCGCGCAGGGCCTGCGGGCCGTCGCCCAGGGTGCCGCGGCGGGCGGCCAGGTCGGGCAGCGCCGCCTCCACCGCGGCGAAGGCCAGCTCCCAGGCGGGCCAGCCGTCGAAGATGCGCTCGAGCTTCCACTTGTAGCGCTCGGGGATGGCATGGCGCTCGGGGGCCTCGCCCTGGCCGGGCTGGAAGACGTCCTGATCGAGGCGGGGCGGCAGGGACCGACGGAGCATGGTGATCCTTTCGCGAGACCGGGGAGCCGCCGGCGAGCGGCCGTCGGATGTGACGGGAAAAGGTAGGGAACCCGCGCACGGGTTGCCAGGATGGCGCCGGCTGCGCTCCTGGCCTGGTCCCGGGGTCCGCGGCCTGCGGGGCCGGGCCTGGCCGCCCCCGGACGGCGGCCGCTACTTCCGGCGATAGGCGGCCGGCATCACGTAGTCGTAGAGCGCGCCGTCGCGGCCCAGCGTCTCGGAGTGGCCGATGTACAGGTAGCCGCCCGGGACGGTATGGCGGTGGAACCGCTCGATGAGCGCATCGCGCGTCGGCCGGTCGAAGTAGATCATCACGTTGCGGCAGAACACCACGTCGAAGGCGTTCTTGAACGGGAACGTGGTGTTCATGAGGTTGTGGCGCCGGAAGATCACGCGGCGGCGGATCTCCTCGGCGATCTGCCAGGTGCCCGGCTGCGGCCCCTTGCGCAGGTACTTGCGCATGAGGTCGCGGGGCATCTGCTGCAGGCGCTCGTCGGCGTAGACCGCCGCCATGGCCGTGCGCAGGGCCACCTGGGAGATGTCGGTGGCCAGCAGGACCGGCTGCAGGCGGTCGTGGGCCCCGCCCAGGACCTCCTGCAGGAGCATGGCCAGCGTGTAGGGTTCCTCGCCCGAGGAGCAGCCCGCGCACCAGATGCGCAGCTTGTCGCCGGCCTGCTGCTTGCGCGCCACGATCTCCGGCAGCGCCGTCTTCGCGAAGTGATTGAAGTGGCTGTTCTCGCGCCAGAAGAAGGTGTGGTTGGTGGAGATGCGGTTGGCCAGCTCCTCGAGGCCCTCGCCGGAGCGGTCCTTCAGCAGCCAGTCCAGGTAGGCCGGAAAGTCGGCGAAGTCGCGCTGGCGGAGGACCTTCTGCAGGCGGCCCACCACCAGGGACCGCTTCTGGTCGGTGAGGTTGATGCCGAAGTTGTCGTACACGAGCTGGCGGATGGTCTGGAAGTCGCGCTCGGTGATGCCGAGGCCCTCGGGGGCGGGTGCGGTCTTGGTTGCCATGTTGGACCTCGCGGCGCCGTGGCCGCAGGCAAGCGGTGATGTCAGACGGTGATGGGCAGACCGATCTCCTGCAGGGTCTCCAGGAACTTGCGCTTCTCGATGGGCTTGACCACGTAGCCGTCGCAGGCGTTGGTGAACGCGGCCATGACGTTGTCGTGGTCCTCCAGGGCAGTGGTCATGATCACCCTGGAGTGGTCCGCGTCGGCGATGCCGTGCTCGCGCTCGAGGGCCCGCAGGCGCTTGAGCGTCTCCTGGCCGTCCATGCCCGGCATCATGATGTCCAGGCAGACGAGGTCGTAGCGCTGCCCGGCCAGCAGGACCTGCTTGAAGGCGCCCACCGCCTCGTTCCCGTTCACCGCCACGTCGCACTCCCCGTGAGACTGCAGGTAGCGGCAGAGCAACCGGCGGCTGATGAAATCGTCCTCGACGACCAGTACGCGCATGTCGGGTCTCTCGCTTCGGACCGGGTCGGCTGCACGGCGTGGGGTCCGATCCACGCCGCCGTTGCGGATCGCCCTTACCTTATCGTCGCTGTCGCACGGCCATTTAGCGCGGAAATGCTCCGCGGACCAGGGAGGCCCGCCGTTGCCCGAGTTGCCCGAGGTGGAGAGCGTCGCCCAGGCGCTGAGGCTGAACCTGCAGGACCGCCGCTGCACCGGCCTGCGCGTGCGCTTCGGCGGCGTGCTCGAGCCCTCCCCGCGGGCGGTGCGGCAGGCCATGGTGGGCCGGACGCTGACCGGGGTGCGGCGGCACGGGAAGTACCTGATCCTGGAATTCGGTTCCCCGGGCGCCAGCGCGGGGGACCACCTCCGCCGCGTCATGCTCCACCTGCGGATGACCGGCCAGGTGTTCGTGCTCGAGGACTACCGGCCCGACCACCACGTGCACCTGACGCTGGATTTCGAGGGGCGCGCGGTGCATTACCGCGACATCCGCAAGTTCGGCCGCTGGTGCACGGTGGGGGCGGACTGGCGGACGCGGGAGCTGGCCCACATCGGCCCGGACATGCTCCAGGTGCGGTTCGCGCGATGGTACCCCGTGGTGGCGCGGCGGCGGGCCCCCATCAAGTCGGTGCTGCTGGACCAGGGCGTGGCCGCCGGCCTGGGCAACATCTACGTGGACGAGGCCCTGTTCCGCGCCGGCGTCCATCCGCTGGCGCGCCCGGCCGACCTCTCGCGCGAGGTGCTGCACACCGTGCTGCGCGAGGCGCGCAGCGTCCTGCGGCTGGCCATCCGGCACGGCGGGACCACCTTCCTGAACTTCACGGACTTCCACGGCCAGCCCGGCAACTTCCGGCGGAAGCTACGGGTCTACGGACGCACCGGCGAGGCCTGCCGGCGCTGCGGGGGGCGGATCGAGCGGCTGGTGGTGGGGGGCCGGTCGGCGCACTTCTGCGGGGCATGCCAGCCGGAGCGCTGAACGCGGCCGCGGCGGACCGGACCTCGTTGATCCTCCCGCCATGGTCTGGTATGCTGCCCCCATCAAGTCCTGGATCTCGACATCGGTGCACCGCGACATCACCAGATCATCCATCGCATCAGCGAAGGGACCCCGACGCATGGCTCGACGAGGCATCCTCGCATCCAGCCTCCTGTGCGGCCTGCTCGCGCTGGGCGTCGCACCATCTGGACGCGCCGACGTCCTCGAGGTGCCGGCGGACCAGCCCACCATCCAGGCGGCCGTCGATGCCGCCGCGCCGGGCGACACCCTCCTGGTGGCCGCCGGGGTCTTCGAGGAGCAGGTGGTGATCACCACGGAGCTGACCCTGCTCGGCGCCGGGGCCGACAGCACGCGCCTGCAGGCGCCCACGGTCCTGCCCCACGCGGTGGGCAACACCGAGCTGCGCGGCATCATCTGCGTCGAGGGGCCGGCCAGCGGCGTGACGGTCCGCGGGCTGACCATCGACGGCCTCGGCCGCCATCCCGACACCGGCCGCTTCGTGGGCCTGCTCTATTACCGGGCCGTCGGCCTGGTGGAGGACGTGCACATCACCGGCATCCACGAGGCCGTCCCCACCGACCTCATCTCCGGCATCGGCCTGCTGGTCAGCGGCGGCTTCCAGAACCCCCTGCCCCCCATGACCATCCGCGACGTGACGGTGGAGCGATTCCAGAAGGCCGGTGTGGCCGTGAGCGGCCAGCTCGCCGACGCCACCCTCGAGGGCATCACCGTCCAGCCGCTGGACATCTACTCCGACGCCGTCCAGAACGGCATCGAGCTGAGCTTCCTGCCCAAGGTGACGCTCCGGGACTGCACCGTGACCGGCGTCTACTACGACGGCGACCCCTATCCCGAGTACACCTCCGCCGGGATCCTCAGCTACTACAGCAACGTGGTACGGATCGCCGACAGCGAGCTGCTGGACAACCAGAGCGGCATCTACCTCGTGCAGGCCCGGGCGGACATCCAGGGCGTGACCATCGTGGCGCCGGAGAACGCGGCGATCTACTGTCACGGGCTGGTCACCGTGGGCACGGTGGTGCCCGCCGCGCGCGGCGCGGACGGGACGGTCCCGGCACCACGTCCGCTGATGGCCGGGGGCGATCCGCCGGCCCGGCCCCAGGGAACCTACCCGGTCCACGTGCGCGATTGCCTGCTGGACGGCAAGGGACGCATGGCGTCGCGCGGGTTCGCGCTGCGGTCGGTCACCGCCGACGCCCTCGATTTCGTGGCCGAGCGCTGCCGGGTGGTGGGCTGGGAGACCGGCGTCATCGCCATCGAGGGCAGCGTGAGCGCCGTCTACGCCCGCCTCAGCGGCTGCCAGATCGAGGACAACCAGAGCTACGGCATCTTCGCCGCCACCGGATCGCCGGTGGACGCCCGCGGGTGCTGGTTCGGCCATCCCACCGGCCCCTATCACCCGGTGACCAACCCGGCCGGCCTCGGCGACACGGTCACCGACAAGGTGCTCTTCGACCTCTGGCTCACCGGCAACGTGGCCCTGCTGCCCCGCCCCCAGGTGATCTCCCTCGCCGACGAGGACGGGACGGCCTATACCGACACCGTCAGCCTCTCCTACCTCGGCGGCGCGGACGCGTCGATCTACGGGTTCTCCGCCGAGGTGGCCTGGGATCCGGACCTGGTCACCGCCGTGGCCATCGAGCGTCCGGCCGCGGGCGCCTTCGCCGACGCCGCGCTCTTCCTGGTCCAGGACCATGCCGCGGGCGCCACCATCGACGCCGCCCTCGGCGGGGCCCAGGACGGCATCCCGCGCGGCGAGCTCTGCCGCATCCGCTTCGCCGCCGTGGGCACGCCCGACTGGACCAGCGCCCCCCTCGCCTTGACGCTCCATCACGCGCGGGACCGCGAGAACCAGGAGATCACGGGCCTGGCGCCGGACCCCGGCGCGATGACCGTGGACCTGCAGCCGCCATCGGTCTCGGCGCCCGTGATCCAGAACGAGTCCCTCCCCCACACCGACGACCACGGCAAGGACGGCGACATGATCTCCGTCCGCGCCGCCATCAGCGACGGCGACCCCGCCTTCGGGGCGGGCAGCATCCGCGGGATCGGTCCCAACATCTTCGGGGCCGGGATCCTCTATGCCGCCCCGGACAGCTACGTCTCCGGCCAGGCCCTCTGGGCCGCCCGGCCGGCCACCTTCAGCCCCCCCGACGGACCGGTGGGCTTCTGGGTGGAGGCCCGCGACCCCTCGGGGAACTTCTCCGTGCTGCTGGCCGACACCATCGTCGCCGACAACACGCCGCCCGAGCCGGTGGCCGGCCTGGTGGCCACGCCGGGCCACAACACCGTCCAGCTCGTCTGGGAGGACGCCGCGGCCGGCGACGCGAACTTCCGTCACGTCAGCGTCCGCTCCGCCGCCTGGCAGGGCTACCCCTTCTACGACGACCCCGCCCCCGAGGCCCCCGCCGGCCCGGACGACGGCCAGCCCGTCTACCTGGGCCCCGACACCACCGCCACCCTCGCCTTCGCCGCCGACGGGAGCGAGCGCGACATCCTGGTCCTCGCGGCGTTCAGCGAGGACCTGGCCGGCAACGTCTCGGCCCCGGGGCCGGAGTCCAGCGCCTGGACCATCAACTACCGCCTCGGGGACGTGCGCGGCGAGGCCTCCGGCTCTCCCGGCGACGGACTGGTGGACCTCTACGACATCACCCGCCTCGGCGACACCTACGGCCTGCTCCGCAGCGATCCCGGGTTCGACGGCGCGTGCGACCTGGCCACGGCCGAGGTCCCGGTTCTGGACCTCCCCGAGCCGGACGCGAGCATCGGCCTGGATGACCTCATGGTCTTCTCCGACCGGTTCTTCCTGGACCAGGCCACGCTCCAGGCCGCCTCCGCGGACCTGGCGCAGGCGCAACGGCGGGGCATGGCCGGCGAGGCCCCCCCGGCCACCACCACCCCCCAGCTCGCCTGGCGCCAGAGCGCGCCGCAGATCTGGTCGCTGGTGCTCGAGGCCCCCTGTCCCCAGCTCAAGGGCCTGGCGCTCACCGGCCCGGCGGTGGACGCGGTCCTGGACCTGCAGCCCGGCGCGCTCCTGGGAGCCCAGTCCGCACCCCACTTCCTGCATGCCGCCGGCGGCGGCTTCTCCGGTCACCTCGCCATGCTGGGCCACGGGATCGGGGTGGTGGGCCACGGCGAGCTGCTCCGCCTCGTCAGCGACCGCCCCGTGGATCTGCCCACGCCCGCCATCGACGCCCGCGACACCGCCCTGGGCCCGCTGCCCACCAGCCTGCCCACCGCCGCGCCGGGCTCCGCGGGCGGCGCGGATGCCGTGCCCGCGGTCTTCGCCAGCCACGGCCCCCACCCCAACCCGTTCAACCCGGCCACCACCCTGGCCTTCGACCTGCCCGCGACCCAGACCGTGCGCCTGTCCATCTACGGACTGGACGGCCGGCGGGTCTGCACCCTGGTGCAGGGCGCGCTGCCGGCCGGCCGCCACACCGCGCGCTGGGACGGCCGCGACCATGCCGGCCGGCCCGCCGCGGCCGGCACGTATCTCTACCGGCTGCAGGCCGGGCCGTGGTCGGCCACGGGCAAGCTCGAGCTGGTCAAGTGAGTCGCGCCGCGATGCGCCTCAGCGCCGGGGATCCTCCAGGCCAGTGATGGCCTCGCGCACGGTCTCCGCCTGCACCAGGCCCGGCAGGGCCTCCAGGCGCCATCGATCCGCCGGCCGGAAGAGCACGTACCGATGCTCCGCGGTCTGCGGCAGCCACAGGTCCATGACCGGTTCGCGCTGGATGGTCTGCTCGGCGATGCTCAGCAGCAGGCCGGGCACCTCCAGATCGCAGTGGACCACGCGGTGGACGATGGAGTCGTCGTTGCGCAGGGTCAGGGCCAGGCGCGCGCCGTCGGCCTCCTGCTCGAGGTCGATGGTGAACCGCGGTTCGGTGTGGCTCAGCTCGCAGCGGCAGCGCAGGCCCAGGGCGCGGCAGGCCTCGGGCAGGGTGGGTGGTCCGGACATGGGCGTTCTCCCCTCCATACCGGCCCCGACGGGCGAGCCGGCCCGTGGCCCCGGACGGGGCCGATCCTCGACGTGATGCTGGTCAACATGGCGTTCGCGACAATCTTCTGCAGGATCGGCTGATGGCCGCCGATCCTGAATCACCGTATCAGAGATGCGCCGGTTGTCAACGCGACCCGCCGCGGAATCAGGAACCGGCCGCGCCGGCGGCGCCGGCGTCCCCGTCGGCCTGGCCGCCGCTCCCGTTCCCGCCCTCGCGTCCGCCCCCGGCTGCGTGCAGATGGACGCCGCCGGCCAGGTAGACCACGTCCCCGCAGCCACGCTCCTGCAGGATGCGCGCGGCCTCGAAGCTCCGGGGGCCCCGGGCGCAGACCACGAGCACCGGCCGGTCCGGCGGCACCTCCGCGGCACGCTCGCGCAGCTCCTCCAGCGGGATGTTGGTGGCGCCCGGCGGTGCGGGCAGCTCCCCGGACGCGCATTCCTCGCGGGTGCGCACGTCCAGCACCAGCCGATCGCCGGCCGCGGCGGCCGCCGGGGCCTGGCCCACGCCGCAGAGCGCCGCGTTGCGTGCGGTGGCGGCCAGGGACTGCAGGGGATCCAGCGGGGCGTTGTAGGGCGGCGCGTAGCACCACTCGGTGTCCAGGAGCTCGTCCAGGCCGGCGTCGGCGCGCAGCAGCGCGGCGAAGACGTCCACCCGCTTGACCACGTCGCCGGGGCCGGCCGCCTGCAGGCCGAGCAGACGGTCGCTCCCCCGCTCGGTCACCAGCTTGAGGAAGATGTTCTCGCGCGCGGGGTGGAAGTGGGTGCGGTCGTGGAAGGCGCCCCAGGCCACGTCCACGTCGAAGCCGGCGGCGCGGGCGGCGGCCTCGGTCAGGCCGGTGGCCGCCACGTTGAGGTCCAGCACCTTGACCGCCACGCTGCCCACCACGGCGGGGACCTCGCTATCCAGGCCGGCGAGCACGTCGCCCGCGACACGACCCTGGCGGTTGGCCAGCGAGCCCAGGGGCACGCGGCAGATCTCGCCGGATACGTGGTGCACCAGCTCCAGGCAGTCCCCGGCCCCCAGGATGTCCGGATCGCTGGTCCGCAGGTGGGCGTCCACCACCAGGCCGCCCAGCTCGCCCACCGCCAGGCCGCAGGCGCGGGCCAGTTCGGTGCGTGGTTCCACGCCCAGGGCCGCCACGGCACGGTCGGCCCGGAGCGTCTCGACGTCCGCGTCGCCGGCCAGGGTCACGGTGGCGCCTCCGTCGTCCGCCGTCTCGGCGCTCGCCACCGACGCGCCCGTGCGCACGCGCACCCCGGCCTCCTGCAGGCGGGTGGCCACCAGGGCGGCCATGTCCGGATCCAGGAGATCGGGCAGCAGGCTGGGCGCCGCCTCGAGGATGGTGGCCTGGCAGCCCCAGAGATCGGTGAGGGCCACCGCCGTCTCCAGGCCCACGCACCCGCCGCCGAGGACCAGGCAGGACCCCACCGCCCCCGTCTGCAGGCCGCCGCGCAGGGCGGTGGCCTCCTCGGGCGTGCTCAGCGTGGTCACCGCCGGCCCCGGCACCACGCCGGCGGTCAGCCGCGGACGGGCACCCAGGGCGTAGACCAGCCGGTCATACATGAGCATGGTGCGCTCGGAGCCGTCGCCGCGCCGGGGCGCGTCGGCCCGCACGACGGTGACCGCCATGGCATCGCGATCGATGGCCAGCACCCGCCAGCCCGTCTGCAGGTCGATGCCCTTGATGGTGCGGAAGAAGGCGGCGTCGCGCACGGCGCCCCAGCCGGTCTCCCGCAGGGCGTCCACGCGCTCGATCTCCCCGGCCAGGAAATAGGGCAGGCCGCAGGCCCCGAAGCTGACCACCTCGCGCTGGTCCACCACGGTGACGTGGGCGCCGGGCAGCAGGCGGCGCGCCCGCGCGGCGGCCTTCAGGCCGGCGGCGCTGGCACCCAGCACCAGGATCCGGGGAGCGTCCATGGGCCGGGCCTACACGCAGCCGGTGGGCTTCTCCAGCCCGGCCACCTTGCAGGCCCCGCGGGCCGGCCCGCTCGGGAAGAGCGCGTAGATCTCCTTGAGCTTGAAGCCGGTATCCTTGCAGAGCTTGCGCACCATGGGGGCCACGCCGAACTGGGCGTGGTACTCGCGGATGTAGGTCATGAGCTTCCAGTGGTCCTCGGTGAGCTCGTCCAGCCCCTCGGTGCTGGCCAGGGCCAGGGCCACGGTCTCGTCCCACTGCCCGGGATCGACGAGGAAGCCGTCGTCGTCCACCTCGATGCTCACGCCGCCATGGGTCAGTTCGGGCATGCCAGTCCTCCGCTGGTTCACTGCGCGACGATCTCGCGCAGGGTTTCCGGTTGCAGGAGCTCCACCTCGCGGCGGGCCACGCGGATCACGCCATCCTCGCGCCAGCGGCGCAGCAGGCGGCTGAAGGTCTCGGGGGTCATGCCCAGGGTCCGGGCGAGATCGGCCTTGCTCGAGGGCAGGATCACCTGCGCGGCCTCGCGGCCGGGGGCGCCCTGCTCCCAGGCCAGCTCGAGCAGGCGCGCCGCCAGGCGCGCCGGCGCCGGCCGCGACGCCAGCGACTCGATGCGGCTGACGAACCGGCGCAGGCGCACGCTCAGCGTGGCGAGCATCTGCAGCAGGATCTCCGGCCGTTCGCTGCCGAGCTTGAGGAACTGGTCGCGGGGCAGGAAGAGCGCCTCGGCCACCGGCGCGGCCGCCGCGGCCGTGGCCGGGAACGGACCGCCCTCGAACACCGGCACCTCCCCCACCACCTCGTAGGGCCCGAACAGGTGCAGCAGGCGCCGCGCGCCATCGGGCGCCGCCCGGAACACCTCCACCTGGCCGCGGGTGATCACGTGCAACCCTGCGGCAGGGGTCTCCTGGCGGAAGAGGATCTCGCCGCGATCATATCGCCGCAACGAGGCCAGGCCCCCGAGCGTCAGCAACTGGTCGCCGCGCAGGCCGGTGAACAGATCGCAGCGGACCAGGAGGTCGGCCTTCAGGCGGGGGGTGCGACGCAGCTTCTCCATGGCAGCCAAGATGATGCCCGACCTTGACTTGGGTCAAGTCAAAGCGCATATCCGGGAGTTAATCTCTCCCTGTATTCCATACCGAGGAACCGTCCCGGGAGGCGACCATGGCGAGGCGCAAGATCATCCGCATCGACGACGACCTCTGCAACGGCTGCGGCGAGTGCGTGACCGGCTGTGCAGAAGGAGCCTTGCACATCGTGGATGGAAAGGCGAGAATGGTGAGGGAGGACTTCTGCGATGGCTTCGGTGACTGCATCGGCACCTGCCCCACGGGGGCGCTGAGCATCGAGGAGCGAGAGGTTCCCGATTACGATCCCCGGGCCGCCCGCGCGCACGTGGC
>JAASSM010000022.1 GCA_021767885.1 bacterium
ACGCGGCCATGGTCCCGGTCAGCGACGGGCTGCTGCTGGTCTGCAAGCGCTGAGGCCGGGCCGCCCGCCGGGGCCCCTGCCGCCGCGTACGTTCGTGCCTATGCTGTCGGCGGACCTCGCCACCAGCGAAGGACACGGACCCACCGTCATGGGACGCAGGATCATCATCTACGGCGGCACCGGCGGCATCGGCTCCGCCCTGGCTCGCCGCCTCCACGCCCAGGGCGACCAGCTCCACCTCGTCGCGCGTGACGAGGAGCGCCTGGCCGCGCTGGCCGCCGAGCTCGACGCCCACACCACCGCCGGGGACGTCACCGACCCCGATCTCTTCGCCCGCGTCATGGAGGACGCCGACGACCAGTGCGACGGCCTGGTCTACGCCGTGGGCACCATCAACCTCGGCGGCCTGCCGCGCCTGAAGCGCGACCAGTTCCTCGCCGACTTCCAGCTCAACGCCCTGGGCGCCGCGCTGGCGGTGCAGGCCGCGTTGACGGCGCTCAAGAAGAGCACCAGCGGCCCGGCGGTGGTGCTGTTCTCCAGCGTGGCCGCCCGGCAGGGCTTCACCTTCCACGCCTCGGTGGGCATGGCCAAGGGAGCGGTGGAGGGTCTGGTGCTCTCGCTGGCCACCGAGCTGGCGCCGAAGATCCGCGTCAACGCCGTGGCGCCCTCGCTCACCGAGACGCCGCTGGCTGCCGGGCTGCTGCGCAACGAGAGCATGGCCGAGGCGCTGGCCAGAGCGCATCCGCTGCGCCGGCTCGGGACCGCGGTGGACATCGCCGCCGCGGCGGCCTACCTCCTTTCGCCGGAGGCGAGCTGGATGACCGGACAGGTGCTGGGCGTGGACGGTGGCCGCTCCACGTTGCGGACGGCCACCTAGGGCCGGTCGGGGGGCTCCGGGAACCCATCCCGGGCACCGGCGTCCCCGGCCGGTGGCGGGCCCACCGCGCCAGTGATCACGATCCGGTGTCCGGACGACCCCGGATCTCGCCGGGGGTGTCCGCTCAACCGAGCAGGCGGTCGATCAGGATATGGTGGTCCGGGCACCACATCTCGAGATCTTCCCCTCGGGCGAACTGCAGATCGGCGAAATCGAAGCCCGGCGCGCAGACGCAGGCCACCAGCGCCCACCCCGCCGGCGCCTCCGCGCCCATCCAGACCCCCGCCGGCACCAGCGCCTGCGGTGCGCCCGCCGGCCCCAGCGGGAGGCAGCGGGGCGGCGGGGCCCCGACCTCCTGCAGGCTGCCGGCCCGACCCCGCGGATCGAAGAGGTGCAGATCCAGGCCCGGGCCGGCCTGGTACAGCCAGAGCTCCTCCTGCCGCAGGCGATGAAGCCGCGAGATGGCGCCGCCGCCGAGCAGGAAGAGGATGCTGGTGGCCGCCGGACGCTCGCCCCCGGGCGTGGCCACCATGTGGGCCGCACGCCAGGTCTCGCGATACCAGCCCCCCTCGGGATGGGGCTGCAGCTGGAGTTCCTCCACCAGGCGGCGGGCGGCGGGCGGCAATGCGGCGGGCGACAATTCGGCGGTCATGGGCGTCCTCTCGAGGTGCGGCAGGATCACGCGAGGCGGCTCGGGGTGGCCCGCGCCCGCCACCAGCGGCGCGCGTGGCCGGACGCATCCGTTCTACCATCTGGCGGGGCCGGTCCGCCAGCGCTTAGCATGTCCGGACCACCCCAGCGGAAGGGCCTGCCGCCATGCGACCGGACGCCATCCTCGAGACCTGCCTCTACGTGGACGACCTCGCCGCGGCCTCGCGCTTCTACGGACAGGTCCTCGGCCTGCAGCGCATCGCCACCGACCCCGAGCGCCACGTGTTCTTCCGCTGCGGTCCCGCGGTGCTGCTGCTCTTCCGGCCGGAGCAGACCGCCCGCCCGGGCGCCGAGGTGAACGGCGCCCCCATCCCCACCCACGGCGCCCACGGCCCCGGCCACGCCGCCCTGCGCGTGGCACCGGACAGCCGCGACCGCTGGCGGACACACCTGGCCGACCAGGGCGTGGAACTGGAGTCGGAGGTGGACTGGCCCGGTGGCGGCTGGTCGCTGTACTTCCGGGACCCGGCTGGCAACAGCCTGGAGCTGGCCACCGGCGCGCTCTGGGGCGTGGACGGCTGAGGGTGCGGCCGACTCACGAGGATCGATGGGAGCGGGGATTGATGGGAAGGATCGCTCAGGTACACCGCGGTGTACCGGAGCACCACCTGGGCGCAAATATGATTCAGTTCCGGGACCATTGATGAGGCAAGGATTTATATCTCTTTGATTTATCGCCACCCCGAGGGGCGGGTAGCGCCGAGGGGGGAGTCGGCGACACGGCACGCGACAAGCCGCGACATCTGGCCGGGCGCCGGGTGCAGCATCTGGCGGGGCACCGGGTGCGATGCCGAGTGCGATGCCGGGTGCGACGCCTGGTGCGGTACCTGGTGCGGTACCTGGCGCGGGACCTGGCGCAGCACCGAGCATGATCCCACCACCAGGGTCCCCGGACCACCGGGTCATCCCCACTGGCGAGTCTGGATCTGCCCACGGGGCGGGGGGCCGCGGGCCCTGCAACCCCGGCCGCCGATCCTGCGTACCGGGGATCACTTCCATCCCCCGAACCCGCGGAGGTGCCAGCCATGGCCTCCCTCGACGTCTCGGGAACCAGGACCGTGCTCATCGGTGACCGCGCCGCCGCGGCGGCCAGCGGCTGGGAAGGGCTCCTCGGCAGCACGATCTCCCACTACCGGGTCCTCGCCCGGCTCGGCGGCGGCGGCATGGGCGTCGTCTACCGCGCCGAGGATCTCGAGCTCTGCCGCCCGGTCGCCCTGAAGTTCCTGCCACCGGAGCTGACCCGTGATGCGGAGGCCCGCCAGCGCTTCGTGGGCGAGGCCAGGACCGCGTCCTCGCTCGACCACCCCAACATCTGCACGGTGCACGAGATCGGCCGGACCGAGGACGGCAAGATCTTCATCGCCATGCCGTGCTACGAGGGCGAGACCCTCAAGGCGAAGCTCGCCCGCGGCCCCCTGGTCCCCGACCGCGCCGAGACCATCGCCCTGGGCATCGCGCGGGGCCTGATCAAGGCGCATGGCGAGGGCATCGTCCACCGCGACATCAAGCCGGCCAACGTCTTCATCACCAACGACGACCAGGTGAAGATCCTGGACTTCGGCCTCGCCAAGCTGATGAGCGAGTCGACAGAGAGCGAGGACCTGCTGATCGGCACGGTGGGCTACCTCTCGCCCGAGCAGGTCAACCGCCAGCCGGTGGACCACCGCTGCGACATCTGGGCGTTCGGCGTGGTCCTCTACGAGATGCTCACCGGCCGCCGGCCCTTCGCCGGCCATCAGCCGGGCGCCGTCTTCTACGCCATCGTCCACGATGCGCCGCCGCCGCTGACCGCGCTCGCCGAGGGCGTCCCCGACCACCTGGCGGCCATCGTGACCGCCGCGCTGGCCAAGGATCCCCACGACCGCCCCGCCTCCATGCAGGAGATCGCCGACCAGCTCCAGACCACCGAGCGGATCACGGCCGCACCCGGACCCGCCCGCCGCGTGGTCGCCGTCCTGCCCTTCCGCAACGCGAGCCCCGAGCCGCAGCAGGAGTACTTCTGCGACGGGATGGCCGAGGAGATCATCAACGGCCTGTCGGCGCTGGAGAACCTGCGCGTGGTCGCGCGCTCCTCCTCCTTCGCCTTCAAGGGCCAGGATGTCGACGTGCGCGAGGTCGGCCGCCGGCTGCGCGCCGACGCGCTGGTCGAGGGGTGCGTGCGCAAGGTGGGCAACCGGTTGCGGATCACCGTCCAGCTGGTCGACGCCCGCCGCGGCGTGCAGATCTGGTCGGGCCGCTACGACCGCGAGCTGGAGGACATCTTCGCGGTCCAGGAGGAGATCTCCCGCCAGATCGTCCGCGCGCTCCAGGTCAGCATGCAGCCGGACGAGATCAAGCTCACCCTGCGCAAGGCCACCGACGACGTCCAGGCCTACGACTTCTACCTGCGCGGCCGCGAGTACCTCTACCAGCTCACGCGCCGGAGCCTGGAGTTCGCGCGCCAGATGTTCGCGCGCGCGGCAGCGATCGACCCGCACTGCGCCCTGGCGTACGCCGGCGCCGCCGACGCCTGCTCGTTCCTCTGCATGTGGTTCGACCGCAGCGCGGAGCTGCTCGCCGAGGCCGACGCCATGAGCCGCCGCGCCGTCGAGATGGATCCCGAGCTGGCCGAGGGCCACGCCGCTCGCGGCCTCGCGCTCTCGCTCAACCGCGACCACGCGGCCGCCGCCGCGGCCTTCGAGCGCGCCACGGCCCTCGATCCCGGCCTCTTCGAGGCCTACTACTTCCATGCCCGCGACGCCACCGCCCGCGGCGACCAGGAGGCCGCCGCCGCGCTCTTCCGCCGCGCGAGCGAGGTCCGCCCGGAGGACTACCAGTCGGTCTTCCTCTGCGCCCAGGCGTTGCGCGGCCTCGGCCGCCGCGACGAGGCCGCGGCCATGGCGGCCCGCGGCATCGAGAAGGCCGAGCACCACCTCGACCTCTTCCCCGAGGACACCCGCGCCCTCTACCTCGGGTCGGCCGCCCTGATCATCCTGGGCCAGGTCGAGCGCGGGTTGCAGTGGGCGCAGCAGGCCGCGGAGCTGGACCCCGAAGAGGACGGCATGCTCTACCAGCTCGCCTGCATCCATGCACTCGCCGGCCGGCCGGACCAGGCCATCGACTACCTGGAGACCTGGGAGCGGCGCGGGGCGCTGCCACGCGAGTGGCTGGAGAACGACAGCGATCTGGACTCGCTGCGCGGAATGCCGCGGTTCCAGGCGCTGATGGCACGGCTGTAGCGCCGGCGGGCCGGCGCTCGCCGGAACGCGGGTTCCTCACCGCTGCAGTGCGGCCGCCAGCGAGTCGCGGGCCGCGGACGAGACGGTCTCCGCCAGCACCGCCAGGCAGGTCGCCGTGTCGCTCACCCTGCGGGCGGCCATCTCGCGCAGGAACGCGTCGAATGCGGCCTCGTCAGCGGCGTCGGCGAGGTCGGCCAGGATCACCGGCCCCTTACGGTAGAGCACGGCGAAGGCGGCGTCGTCCGAGCGGTCGAGGCCGCGGATGGGCGGGGTGCCGGCCGCGGCCTCGCGGTAGGCGGCCAGCCGCTCCCGGTAGGTCTGCTCGCCGGCCCATTCGCGCAGCACGCGCAGGGCGCTGAACTCGGCGAAGGACTCGTTGAGCCAGTCCTGCCAGCTGGTGGCAGGCGCCTGTCTCCACCACAGGTGGGACACCTCGTGCGCGAGGTAGCGCACGAAGTCGGGGCTGGTCTGCGGACCGTCGTGGAAGCGCGGGTCATGGAGCATCACGACCAGACCGGGACGCGCGTATCCCCCGCCGCCTGGCCGGGGCGCGAACACGAGGTCCACGTGATCGCCGGTGGCCGGGCCGAACCAGCCGTCCAGCATGGCGCGCACGCGGCGGGTGTCGTCGGCGATGCGTCCGGGCACGCCGGCCGGCAGATCGGCGAACGAGATGGTGAGCGATGGGCCGACGGTCAGCTGCCGCAGATCGGGGGCCGCGAGGAGCACCACGTCCGCGACGTCCGCGGCGTTGGCGGTCCAGCGCTGGCCCACCCGCTCGAGGCGGCCGGTGCCCACGGCTCTCCAGTCCGCGGGCAGGTGCACGTGGAGGTCCAGGCCGAAGGGCCCACGATCCGGATGGAAGGGCGCCCAGCCGCTGTACAGGTTGGCCAGCTCCACCCACGCGTCGGTCACCTGGATCACGTTCCAGTCGTCGGGCTCGATGGCGCCGTGGTACCGCAGACGGATCTGCACCGGCTGGCCCGTGGCCGGGGTCGCCAGGTCGACGATGAGCGGCGTGGCCTGAGGAGCGTAACGGTAGGGACCCGGCCGCTCACGACCATGCCGGAAGCCGGTCAGGGGCACGTCGGCCGTCAGGGCATCGACCACGAGCGCGCGATTGAGCAGCAGCGTCACCTGCTGCGCGCCGGCGTCCGGCGCCAACGTGACGGTGGCCCTGGCGGCGATGCTGCCCGCTCCCGGATCGACGTCCACCGTGATGGCGAGGTGATCGGCCGTCGCCGGGGTCGCCATCGCCAGTAGCAGCACGAGGAGGTTGGTGGCCGGACGATGCATGATCGGTTCCTTCCGGTCGTCTCGTGTCATTCCGCGACGCCGACCGGGGAGACCGCGCGCGACTCCCCGATCGGTGGGCGAGGTTCAGATGAGCCGGCCCAGCAGTTCCAGCACCGCGAAGTGCTTGCCGTTGTCCTCGTTGCCGCCGGTGGTGACCACGATGAGGTCGACGTCCGGCGCCCACACCAGGAACTGGCTGCCGCGGCCGTTGGCGAACACCACCGGGTGCGAGCCGCCAGCCGTGGGCATCCGCCCCACCCACCACAGGTAGCCGTACTGTTCGCGGCCATCGGTCTGGATCCGGGGTGCGATCGATGACTCGATCCAGCTCGCCGACACCACCGGTCGGCCCTGCCACCGGCCTTGATCGCGCAGCAGCACGCCCAGCTTGAGCAGGTCGCGGGGACGCAGTTGCAGGCTGCCGTCCATGAGGCGGTGGCCGTCGGTCGCCATGTACGACCAGTCGTGGCGGTCGATGCCCAGGGGCGTCAGCAGCCAGTCGGTGATCAACGCGTCGGCGTCGCGGCCGGTGGCCTGCTTCAGCACCCCCGACAGCAGGTTGACGTTCGCGCTCTGGTACGCCCAGTGCGAGCCGGGATCGTGCGTGATCGGACGCTGCAGCACGTGGCCGAAGAACGCGGGTCCGGTTCCGTGCGGATCGGCATCGCCCCAGTCCAGCCCCATCGACATGGTGAGCAGATGATCGAGCGTCTGGTCGCGCCAGCGCGGGTCGTCGCCCGGTTGCAGATCAGGGAAGAACGGCAGCAGCGGCGCGTCGACGCCGGCGATCACGCCACGGTCCATCGCCAGGCCGACCAGCAACGACGACACGCTCTTGGTCACCGAGGCCAGGCGATGCAGATCGTCGCGCCCGTAGCCGTGGAAGTACTCCTCGACCACCAGCCGGCCGTCCTTGACCACCAGCAACGCGTGCAGCACGCCCGCCTGTCCGGCAACGACCGCGTCGATCACCTGCTCGATGTCGGCATGCGTGATGCCGACGTCGGCGGCGTCGGCGGTCACCAGTCCATCGCCCAGAGCCTCCGGTTGCCGGTACGTCGCCGGGGCGTTGCCGGGGCGCGCCCGCAGGCCCGCCAGGTCCGCCGGATCACGCCACTGCAGCTCCATGGCCGGACCCTGCTCGTCGCCGTGTTCCACGTGACCCTGCACCAGTCCCTCCTCCAGGTCGACGGTGCCCCGGTATCGCGTGCCGGTGGCGTGCATGTGGAGCACCAGATCCGGCGGGCTCCACTCGACGGCGTCGATGGGCAGCTCGGTCTCCTTGCGGCCGTCGCGCAGCGTGTGGATGACGCCGCCGAGGCCGTCGGCGCTGGCCGTCAGTTCCCAGACGAAGGTCTCGGCGCCGGCCTCGGCCACCCACACGCCGTCGGTGAGTTCGCGGGCGAGCGTCGGGCCGACCGCGAGCAGGATGGCGGCCAACGCCGCGGCCAGGGGCCTCACGCGCCACCTCCCGGTTGCCGCGACGGACGACGGCCCGTCGGCCGGATGATCAGCCAGGCTCCGGCCATTCGAATCGACTGCATGGTTCATCCTCCGTTCGTGTGTGGGATCGACGGAGCGGCAACGCGGACGAAAGAGACGACCGCATGGTCCCGCCCCCCGGACCAGTGTCCCGGACCGCGGCCACCGTGGACTCTACCACGGTTCGCCCCGAACGGCGCCGAAATGGCCGTGAACGTGCCGATCTGGTCATTCACGGTCCGTGGGCGGCCTGTTCCGGACACACCCCACATCGCTCGACCAGCGCCGGGAGCCGACAGCCACCACAACCGGCCGGACGCCTTGCCCCCGGGCCGGTCGGCGTTACCGTGACGCTAGGAGGTACCCACCATGAACATCCTGGTGCTCAACTGCGGCTCGTCATCGTTGAAGTTCCAGCTCGTCGAGACCGATGCCGAGCGCATCGCCGGCGACGACGACCACAAGCTCGCCCGCGGGATCGTCGAGCGCATCGGCAGCCACGGGGTGATCACCTGGCAGACCGAGGACGGCCGCAAGCGCCGGCACGCCGAGTCCGTCCGCGACCATCGCGCGGCCATCGACCTGGTGCTGCGCTGGCTGATCAGCGACGACAGCGGCATCGCCTCGATCCGCAAGCTCGGCGACATCCACGCCGTGGGCCATCGCGTGGTGCACGGCGGCGAGCGGTTCCAGCGGTCGGTGAGCATCGACGAGGAGGTGCTCGCCGGCATCGAGGACTGCTTCGAACTCGCGCCCCTGCACAACCCGGCCAACCTGCTGGGCATCCGCAGCGCCATCGAGCTGCTGGGCGGCGCGGTGCCGCAGGTGGCGGTCTTCGACACCGCCTTCCACGCGACCATGCCCGAGGAGAGCTACCTCTACGCCATCCCGTATCAGTACTACCGCCGCTACAAGATCCGGCGCTACGGCTTCCATGGCACCTCGCACCGTTACGTCTCGTACCGCTACCGGCTCCGGCACGGCGTGGAGCGCGAGCAGCTCGACCTCATCAGCCTGCACCTGGGCAATGGCGCGAGCGCCTGCGCCATCCGCGGCGGACAGTCGGTGGACACCTCCATGGGCTTCACGCCGCTCGAGGGGCTGGTCATGGGCACGCGGTCCGGCGACATCGACCCGCAGATCATCGAGTTCCTCATGCAGAAGGAAGGCCTGGACATCCACGAGATGGACACGCTGCTGAACAAGCGGTCGGGCCTGCTCGGGCTCAGCGGCCTGACCAGCGACATGCGCGAGCTGCTCGAGGAGGCCACCGAGAACGACGACCGCCGCGCCCGCCTGGCCATCGCCATCTTCTGCCAGCGGGTCAAGGCCTACATCGGCGCTTACCTGGCCAAGCACGGCGCCTTCGACGCCATCGTGATGACCGGTGGCATCGGCGAGAACGCCGCGCCGGTGCGCGCGCAGATCCTGCAAGGTCTCGAGCACCTGGGCGTCGAGCTGGACGAGCAGGCCAACGAGAACCTGCGCGGCGAGGAAGGGCGCATCACCCGCGAGGGGTGTCCCCTGCCGGTCTACGTGATCCCCACCGACGAGGAGTTGCTCATCGCCCGCGACACGTTCCGTGTGGTGGAGGACCGGCCGCGGCGCTGGTAGCCGGCGCGCAGATGCCGCTGACAGGCCCCGTCCCGCCGGCGCCTCGGTGGTCGACCTCGCCGCCGCCGCGCGTTTCCACGGCCAGGTCCTCGGCCTGCAGAGCATCGCCACCACCCCGCGTTCGGGGCTTCTTATCCCGGCCGATCCGCGGTAGGCTCGCCAGCGCCATGAACGATTCTCCGCGCACCCGCACCCGGCCCACGCCCGGCGATCTGGTGGACGTGGCCCAGCAGCTGGCCCGCGACGCCGAGGCCACCCCTGCCGCGCTGCGCCACCGCGACCGGCGCATCGGCCAGCAGCTCGGCACCGCGGCGACCGGCCCGGCGGCCCAGGTCCTGGCCTGGCTGTCGGTGCTGCGTCGCGAGCAGGACGACCTCGCCGGCGGTCGCCTGGACGCCCTGCATCGCCTGGGCCTGCTCATCTTGGGCGTGGCCGGCCTGCTCGCCGGCTGGGGCGCCGGCGCGGCGGTCTTCCACTACGACGGCACCCACCCGGTGAACGTGATCCACGTCCTGGCGGTGTTCGTGCTGCTGCAGCTGCTGCTGGTGGCGCTCTTCCTGCTGAGCAGCTTGCCGCGGGCCGCCGCGCGGGCCATCCCCGGCTTCGCCGCCTTCCAGGACGCCCTGCAGCTGCTCAGCCCCGGCAAGCTGCAGCGCCTGCTGGCGCGCCGCCTGCCCCAGGCCGCACGCGAGTCCCTCGCCGCGGTGGCCGGCCGCGGCCGCGCCCACGGTCAGCTCTTCGGCGCGGTGGACCGCTGGACCATCTCCCACGCCTCGCAGGTCTTCGCCCTGGGCTTCAACCTGGGCGCCGTCCTCTGCGCCCTCTCCCTGGTGGTCTTCTCCGACCTCGCCTTCTCCTGGAACACCACCCTGCAGCTCGGCGCCGCCGACCTGACCCGCTGGACCGACCGCCTCTCGGCGCCCTGGGCCTGGGCCTTCGCCGACGCGCGGCCCTCGGGCGAGCTGATCGCCGCCACGCGGTACTTCCGCCTCGGCGAGGGCACCTTCCCCCGCGCGGTCAGCCCCTCGGGCCTGGGCGGCTGGTGGCCCTTCCTGATCATGGCCATGGCGGTCTACGGCGTCCTGCCGCGCCTGCTCACCCTGCTGCTGGCGCGCTGGCGCCTGCGGCGGGCGCTGCGGCGCGCGCTGCAACGGCTGCCCGGCCTCGCCGAGCTCCGCGAGCGCCTGGACACCGAGCTGGTGGAGTCCCGCGCCACCGCCGGCGATCCCGCCGCCGATCCCGTCCCCGGCGGCGTATCCGCCGAGACCTCGCCACCCCGTCCGCTGGCCGGCCGGCCGGTGACGGTGA
>JAASSM010000023.1 GCA_021767885.1 bacterium
CCTCCACGCGCTGGTCCACGCGGGCCTCGATCTCCTCCTCCTCCACCACCATGTCGTTCTGCTTGGCCGCGGCGATGATCAGCTTGTTCTCGATCAGGCTCTCGAGCACCCGCTGGCGCAGGTCCGGGGTGACCGGTTCCGGCTGCTCGCCGGCGAGCTGCCGGTCGAGCTGGTAGAGCTCGATGGCCAGGTCGAGATCGCTCTGCAGGATCATCTCCTCGTCCACGATGGCGACGATCCGCTCCAGCAGGACCGGTTCCTGGGCGCCGGCCACGGGGGCCTCGGCGGACAGGATCAGGGCCACGACCAGGGCGGCGAGAATGCGCGGGAATCGGATCACGTCGCCTCCTAGCTGGCGGGCATCTCCAGCTTCTCGAGCTGGGCGGCCTGGTACGCCTCGTCCCAGGACGGGGTGTCCGCCAGCCGCTCCTCGTGGACCGTGACGCCGAACTCCTCGGCCCACCGGTCCAGGAGCGCGCGCAGCGCCTCGTCCTGACGACGGTTCTTGATGCGCTGGCCGATCTGCTCGGCGAGCTCGTCGAGCACCGGCTCCTCCGGCGCGTGGACCTGGTCCAGCTGCACCACGGCGTAGCCATCCTCCACCGGGAAGGGCTCGCTCACCTCGTCGATCTCCATGGCGAAGAGCCGATCACGGACCGGGCCGGTCTCGTCCTCGCGGATCTGGACCAGGCGACCGAAGCGCTGCTCCAGTTCCGGCGAGTTGCCGAAGCGGCGGTTGACGGCCTTCCAGGTCAGCCCCTCGTCCACGATGGCCTGGCGGGCCTGCGCGGCCGTCTCCTGGTCCACGCAGCGCACCATGTGGCCGCTGCGGCGCTCGGGCTTGTGATACTGGTGACCATACTCCTCGAAGAAGGCCTGGAGCTGCTCGGGCGAGACGTACTCGTCGAAGGTGACCACCTCCTGATGGACCTTGTCCACCAGGACCTCCTCCACGCGCCGCATGGACTCCTCCTCGACGCGCGGATCCTCGAAGTAGCCGCGCTGGCGGGCCTCGTCCAGCATGATGGCGCGCTCGGCGTTGTTGGTCAGCTTGGTGCGCACGCCGCCCAGCAGCTCGCTGCGCTTGGGCCGCTCGAAGGCGTTCTGGCGGTCGAACTGGGCCTTGAAGTCGCCGATGGTCATCTCGTAGCGGCCGCTGCTGAGGTCGTAGCCCAGCAGGACGCGGCCCAGGCTCTCCGACGGCACGTCCAGGGGCTGGAGCTGCTCGCGCGGGACCGGCTGGTTGGTCCGCGGGTCGATGACCTGCTCGTTCTCGGGCAGCCCCTCGAACACGATGGCCAGCGCCTCCTCGTCCAGGACGAAGTCGCGCTCCTCGCGGATCTCGCGGATCAGCTCCTGACGGCGCAGGTTCTGGTTCCGCTGCGAGATGCTCGCCAGGACCTTGCCCTTGATGGACTCCAGATCCGGCTTCTCCTCCATCACCACGTCGTTGACCCGCAGCAGCCACCAGCCGTGCTCGGTCTCGATGGGGCCGGCCACCTCGCCCTCGGCCACCGCGAAGAGGGGCTCCTCGAACTCGTCGCGGTACTGGCCCCAGCTCACGCTGATGGTGGGCTGCTGGCCCTCGCGCAGATCGGGCGAGTGGTAGGAGGCCACCAGCTCGGACCGGGGCGCGCCCGCCTCGAAGTCCGCCAGCGCCTGCTCGGCCTCGGCCCGGAAGTCGGTGATCAGGAAGTCGCAGTCGCGGCGCTCGCCGAGGCGCGAGTAGTAATGGTCCAGGTCCGCGTTGCTGACGTACTTGCTGGGATCGCCGATGGCGTCCTGCCAGAAGTAGCCCATGGCGTTGTACTCCATGAGGCTGCCCAGGGCGCTCTCCACCGCGGTATCCTTGTCGTAGCCCAGCTCCAGGGCCTTGGCGACCATCAGCTCCTTGTCGATGATCACGTCCAGGAAGGCCCGCTTGCCGGCCAGGGTGGCGGTGTCGACCAGGTTGCCGTCCTCGTCGCGCGGCAACTGGTTCTTCTCCAGCCGCTGCAGGCGGTCCACGTAGTACTCGGCCGTGACCTCGCGGTCGCCGATGGTGGCCAGGACGACGTCGCTGCCGTCGCTGCCGTCGTTGCCGCCGCAACCGCCGAGGATCGCCAGCGCGGTGAGGGCCAGCAGGGCGGGGGCGAGCCGGATCAGGCGTCCGTGGGACATGAGTCTCAACTCCTCGCATCTTCCGGGTGGCGGAGGCGCAGGTCCTCCAGTTGCTCCAGCACGTTGCTCGCGGCAGCCAGCTGCTGCTCGCGCGCCGCGGGCACGTGCACGCTGAACTGGTCGACGGCCTTGAACTGCAGGCCGCGCAGGGGGCTGGCCATCAAGCCCCGTATGATAGGTGGCGTCGGTTCGTGGCCGCCAGCGAAAAACAGGTCGATGCCCTTGCGGCCGGCCCGCACCTCCTCCACGCCGTTGCGGCTGGCCAGGCTGCGGATCCGGTGCACCTCCAGCAGGTTCTCCACCGGGATGGGCAGCGGCCCGTAGCGATCGCGGAATTCCTCGCGCAGGTCGCCCGCCTGGTCGGGCTCGCGGATCCGCGCCAGCCGGCGGTAGAGGTCCATCTTCAGCTGGGGATCGCCCACGTAATCGTCCGGCAGATAGGCCGGCACCCGCAGGTCCACCTTCACGTCGACCGGTGCAACACCACGGCCGTAGCGGAGTTCCGCCACGGTCTCCTCCAGCAGCCGGCAGTACAGGTCGAAGCCGATGGCCTCCATGTGCCCGGACTGCTCCTGTCCGAGCAGGTTGCCGGCGCCGCGGATCTCCAGGTCCCGCATGGCGATGTGGTAGCCCGAGCCCAGGGCCTGGAACTCCTCCAGCGCCGCCAGCCGCCGCCGGGCCTCCGGCGTGAGCTTCTCCCCCGGGGGCGTCATCAGGTAGGCGAAGGCCCGCTGGTTGGACCGTCCCACCCGCCCGCGCAGCTGGTAGAGCTGGGCGAGGCCGAAGCGGTCGGCGCGGTCGACGATCAGCGTGTTGACCCGCGGCATGTCCAGGCCCGACTCGATGATGGTGGTGGTCACCAGGACGTCGAACTCGTGGGCCAGGAAGCGCCGCATGATGGTCTCCAGCTGGTCCTCCTTCATCTGGCCGTGGGCGAACGCCACGCGCACCGAGGGCAGCAGCTGGGCGATGCGCGCGGCCACCTGCTCGATGGTCTCCACGCGATTGTGGACGTAGAAGACCTGGCCGCCGCGGTGCAGCTCGCGCAGGATGGCCTCGGTGAGGATCTCGTCGCTGAAGGTGCAGAGCTCGGTGTGGATGGGCAGCCGGTCCCGCGGCGGCGTGTTGATCAACGACATGTCCCGGGCGCCCATGAGCGCCAGGTACAGCGTGCGCGGGATGGGCGTGGCCGAGAGGGTCATCACGTCGACGGTCTTCTTCAGCTCCTTCAGCCGCTCCTTGTGCCGGACGCCGAAGCGCTGCTCCTCGTCCACGATGAGCAGGCCCAGCTCCTTGAAGCGGACGTCGCGGGAGAGCAGGCGGTGGGTCCCGATCAGGATGTCCAGCTCGCCCTCGCGGGCCTTGCGCGTGATCTCGCGGCCACCGCCCCCGCCGTTCTGGAAGCGGCTGAGCACCCCCACGCGCACGGGGAAGTCACGGAAGCGCTCGGCGAAGGTCTCGCCGTGCTGATGCGCCAGCAGGGTGGTGGGGCAGAGCACGGCCACCTGCTTGCCCGACATCACCGCCTTGAAGGCCGCACGCATGGCCACCTCGGTCTTGCCGAAGCCCACGTCGCCGCAGACCAGCCGGTCCATGGGCCGCTCGCGCTCGAGGTCGCGCTTGACCTCCACGATGGCCGTGAGCTGGTCGGGGGTGGGCTCGTGCAGGAAGCTGTCCTCCATGGCGCGCTGCAGCGAGCCGTCCTCCCCGTGGGCGAAGCCGGGCATGGCCTCCCGCGCGGCGTACAGCTCGAGCAGGTCGGCGGCCATGGCCCGGATGGCCTTGCGGGCCTTCTTGGTGATCCGCATCCAGGATCCCGAGCCCAGGCGCGCGAGGGCGGGCGCTGCATCGGTGTCCGAGGAGTAACGCTCCACCTGGTCGATGTTCTGGACCGGGACGTAGACCTTGCCCTGGTCGGCGTACTCGATCTCCAGGCACTCGCGCTCGCTGCCCTCGACCTCGATGCGCGTCAGGCCGCGATAGCGGCCCAGCCCGTACTCCAGGTGGACCACGAACTCGCCGGGCTTGAGCGTGGCGCGCTCCTTGACGATGCCCGAACCGCGGTGACGGACCCGGCCCTGGCGGCGGTAGCGCTCGAAGAACTCGTGGTCCGTGACCACGGTGAGCTGATGGTCCGGCCAGACGAACCCGCCGGTGAGCTGCCCCACCAGCGGCCGCGAGGACGGCGGACCGAGGGCGTGCTCGTCCAGCAGGTCGGCGAGGCGGTCGGCCTGGCCGCGGTTGTCGCAGAGCAGCAGGACGGTGGCGCCGCGTTCCTCCTCCTGCTGGAGGGTCTGCCGCAGGCGGTCGATGTCGCCACCCTTGAGCTCGGGGCGGCGGGTGCCGTGGTCGGTGATCGAGCCGGGGTCGCGGTCCAGCCAGCGGCCGGCCTGGTCGCCACGGATCCAGGACTCGGCCAGCCAGACGTGGCGCAGGCGGCGGTCGCCCAGATCACTCGCGGCGCAGACCAGCTCCTCCTGCTCCGGCAGGACGGCGTCGCGCCTGAGGCGCGTCTCGCGCAGGCGCGGCAGCTCCTCCTCCAGCAGCTCCATCTGCACGCCCAGCTTGACGGGCTCGAACCAGACCACCGGGGCGGCGTCGGGCAGGAAGTCCAGCACGCGGGCGGTGGGGCCGAACCAGGGCAGATACGTCTCGAGGCCGTCGTCGGGCCGCGCCTCCTCGATGCGGTCCTCCAGGTCCCAGTACTCGTCCTCGTCCAGGTTGCCGGCCAGCTTCTCCTGCTCCAGGCGTGCGAGGCAGGCCAGCTGGGCGTCCTGGTCGCGCAGCAGGTGGCTGACGGGATGGATCCGCGCCCGCGAGAGCTTGCGGGCGCGGTCGCCGCGCTGGCTCTCGGGATCGAACGTGCGCAGGGAGACCACCTCGTCGTCGAAGAGCTCGATGCGCAGGGGCAGGTCGCCCGGGGCGTAGACGTCGATCAGGCCGCCGCGGCGGGCGTAGTCGCCGATGCGCGCCACCATGGCGGCGGGCCGGTAACCGCGGATCGCCAGCTCGCTGCAGAAGGCGTCCGGATCCAGGCGCTGGCCCGTCTCCACCCTCAGGAGCGCACGGGTGAGCGTCTGGGGCGCCATCACGCGCTGGCGGACGGCGTACAGGCTGGTCACCGCGAGCACGGGCTCGGGATCGCGGAGACGGTCGAGGCCCAGGAGCAGGTCGCCCACCAGGGCCGGATCGGGGGACTTGCGGTCGTAGACCAGGACCTCCTGCTGGGGCAGGTAGGCCACCTGGTCGCGGCCGAGCCAGGCCTCGAGGTCGTCCGCCAGCTGGAGGGCGCCCTCTCGGGTGGGAACCACGCAGAGGGCGGTGCGGCGGTGCTGCCGGAACCAGGCCGCCGCCAGCACCGCCGGCGCGCTGGCCTGCAGGCCGGTGAGCAGGGGCGGGCTGGCCGCGTCGCTGGCGGCCAGCGGCTCCTGCAGCCCCCGGGCCAGGGCCGCCAGGAAGTCCTCGCCGCGCTGCTCGGCCAGGACGTCGAGCAGGCGGACCTCGGGGGCGGTGTGTCGCGGTTCGGTCATGCAGTCAGCGGGCGCACCGCCGGCGGCCTGGGGCGAGGCCGGGACGGTCCGCGGGACGGGGGTCCGGAGCGGGACGGCTCAATCGATGGCGCCGCGATCATCGGTACGCAGCAGGTCCACGTCGTAGGCGTCGCCGTCGCTGGTGACGGTGCCGGCGGCCCACCAGCCGCCGTCGGGATGGGCGAGCAGGGACCAGCCCTGGGACTCGTGGCTGGCCTGATGCTGGATCTCCCACAGCGGCGCGCCGTGGGCGGAGAAGCCGTGCAGGCCGGTGTCGTACTGCCAGACCCGGTCGCCGATGGACCGCCGGCGGGCGCCCACCACGGTCCAGCGGCCGGCCGCGTCGGGCTCGGCGTCGGCGAACAGGTGCCAGTCGCGGTCGGTGACCGTCCACAGCAGGTCGCCGGTCGCATCGACGCAGGCGACGAAGCCGTAGCGCGAGAAGAAGTCCTCGCGGAAGGCGATGCCCGTCAGCAGGTGGCGTCCGCTGGCGTCGGCGCCGCCGCCTCGCAGCAGCCAGCGGTCGGCGCTGCCCAGGCGCACCGACCAGCGCTCGCTGCCGTCGGCGCCGAGGCCCCGGACCCAGATGCCGCCGGGATACTCGTCGGGTTCGTCGGCATCCGGCCGGACCGCCGGCAGCTGGCCCGCCAGGAACCAGCCCCCGTCCGGCAGGGGCCAGGCCCGCTGCACGTCGCGGCCGGACTCGAGCGCGAAGGTGGCCGTCTCGGAGAGCGCGCCGCCGGGCCCCACCGTGGCGATCACGCCGCCCGGCACGTCGCCGTCCCGCAGATCGCGGCCGAACGCGTGGACGGTGCCGTCCCGGGCGGCCAGGGCGCCCGGCGCCAGGATCGCGGAGCTCTGCTGGCCGGTGACCTGCCCGTCGGCGAGGGCGACCACGGCCACGAAACCAGTACCGTCCAGACGACGGCCGGCCAGCACCAGGTCATCCGCGGGATCGCCCGGACCGGCCAGGCTGGCCAGCACCTGATGATCCGGCGACAGCAGATCGCTCACCGCGGCCAGGTCCAGGGCCGCATCGAGCTGCAGCAGCTGGGCCGGCGCCTCCGGGACGCGATGGTGCGGGACGCCATGGCTGAGGATGCGCAGCGTGCCGTCGGCGGCGCGAACGATGCGGGTGGCCAGCTGCTGGCCGGCGAGCACGTAGCGCTCCCGCGTGGTGGCCAGCCCGCTGTAGCGGCCGGTGCGGCTCCAGTCGGTGACCCGGTCGGCCAGCACGGCGCGGACCCGGGCGTAGGCCAGGCCGTCCACGGGCAGCGGCAGGACCGCCGTGGTGTCGGCCGTGTCGCCGGCGGCCAGGACCTCGGCGAAGGCATCGGACGCCGCCAGCTCCCACTCGTAGCGGGTCACCGGCCCGGGGAACGTCAGCCAGCGGAGGGCCACCTCGGCGAAGCCGTCCTCCCGCGGCCCGAAACCGGCGATCTGCGGGATGGTCTGCAGCGACGGATGGATGGCGACCCGGATGGCGCCGGCATCGCCCTCGGCGCCCTGGGCGTCGTAGGCGGTGGCGTCCAGGACGTGCTCCTGGCCGTCGGCATAGCGGCCGAGCGGCAGCCGCGTGCTGTAGGGCGCGGCGCGATCGGTGGAGATCACCGTGCCGTCGAGGGTGATCTCGACGCGCGAGACGCCGGAATCGTCCCGGGCGTCCACCACCACGGAGTCCGGCGCCGTGGTGTACACGTGGCCCGGATCCGGGTACACGATCTCCGCGGTGGGCGGCTGGTTGTCGTCGTCGTCGCCGCAGGCAGCCACCGCGAGCAGCACGGCGCAGGCGGCGAGCCAGGTCCAGGGCCTCGACCGGTTCATGCAGAAGCGTCCTTCGGATAGCAGGATGGGTCGCGTCGCTCAATGTTGGGGCATTTCACCCCGGGAGCAAGCGGAAGTTCCCGCGCCCGCCGGCACCGCACCGGAGGCATCAGAACGTCGCCCGCTGCTTGCTGAAGGGCGTGATCGCGCGCAGCCGTTCGACGATCCGCGGGATCACCGCGGCGGTGTAATCGATCTCCTGCTCGGTGTTGAACCGCGACAGCGAGAAGCGGATGGAACCGTGGGCGGCGATGAACGGCACGCCCATGGCCTTGAGCACGTGCGACGGTTCGAGCGAGCCGCTGGTGCAGGCCGAGCCGCTGGAGGCGGCGATGCCCGCGCGGTCGAGCAACAGCAGGATGCCCTCGCCCTCGATGAAATCGAAGCTGATGTTCGAGGTGTTGGGCAGGCGGGGCTCCGCCGCGCCGTTGCGGCGGCAATCGCTCACCGCGGGCAGGATCTTCTCCTCCAGGCGGTCCCGCAGCGCACGCACGCGGACGTTCTCGTCCTCGCGATGCGCCTCCGCCAGCTCGCAGGCCGCCCCGAGGGCCACGCACGAGGCCACGCTCTCGGTGCCCGCGCGCCGGCCGCGCTCCTGGTGCCCACCGACGATGAGCGGCCGCAGCCGGGTCCCCTTGCGCACCCACAGGGCCCCCACGCCCTTGGGCGCGTGGAGCTTGTGGCCGCTGAGCGAGAGCATGTCCACCGCCGAGAGCTGCTGCTGCACGTCCAGCGGCAGCTTGCCCACCGCCTGGACGGCGTCGACGTGGAAGACCGCCCCCTTCGCCTTGACGATCTCGCCGATCCGCTGGCTGTCGAAGATCACGCCGGTCTCGTTGTTGGCCATCATGATCGAGACCACGGCGGTGTCCTCGCGCACCTTGTCGCGCAGCTCGTCCAGGTCCAGGCGCCCGTCGCCATCGACGCCGATGAAGTCCACCTCGTAGCCGTGGCGCTTCTGCAGGTCCTTGCACAGGCCCAGCACCGCCGGGTGCTCCACCGCCGAGGTCACCACGTGCCGCTTCTCGGGATAGGCGCGCAGCGTGCCCACGATGGCCAGGTTGTCGCTCTCGCTGCCCCCGGCGGTGAAGATCACCTCGCTGGGGTTCTGCGCGCCGAGCAGCGCGGCCACCTGGTCGCGAGCGCGGCTCAGGCCGCGACCGGCCTCCCCACCGAACCGGTGCATGCTCGAGGGGTTGCCGTAATGCTCGGTGAGGTAGGGCATCATCGCCTCGATCACCTCGGGAGCCACGCGGGTGGTGGCGTTGTTGTCGAGGTAGACGCCGCCCTCGGGCATGGGCCCGATGCCCGCCAGCAGATCGAACGCGCCGCTGTTGCTCATGCTGCCACTCCTTGTCCTGGCCGGCCGGACCGTCGCCGGCGGCACGGCCATGGCGATCCTCGCCCGCTCAGCTGGTGACCTCGATCACGGTGAGGTCGTCGCGGATGTTCTTGCGGAGTTCTTCCTGGACGTAATCGGTGAGCGTGATGTCCGAGACGCGGCAGGCCGCGCAGTTGCCCAGCAGGCGGACGAACACCTTGCCGTCGTTGTAGCGGACCAGCTCGATGTCGCCGCCATCGTTGCGCAGGGCCACGGCGATGTCGTTCTCCAGCAGGTCCTGGATGCGCTTGACCAGGTCGCGCTCGGCGTCGGTCTCGCCGCCCTTCTGGCGCTGCAGCTCGTCCAGCGTGCCCAGGGCGATGGGCTGGCGGGCCGGACGCTTCTGCTTGCACTCCTCGATGATGTGCTCGATGTCGTGGTGGCAGTCCCCGCAGCCGCCGCCGGCCTTGGTGTAGGCGGTGACGTCCTCCACGGTCTCCAGGCCGTGCTGCATCACCGCGTCGCGGATGGTGTCCTTGGTCACCGAGTAGCAGTGGCAGATCATCACGCCCTGGCTGAGCAGGTGGCAGGGCACGCCACGGCCGAGGCGCTTGTAGTGGTCGATCATGGCGGCCTCGAGGGCCTCGCGCCCCATCACCGAGCAATGCATCTTCTCGCGGGGCAGGCCGCCGAGCTCGCGGGCGATGTCCTCGTTGGTGATCTGCGCGGCCTCCTCGAGCGTCTTGCCCACGATCATCTCGGTGAGGATGGAGCTGCTGGCGATGGCGCTGCCGCAGCCGAAGGTCTGGAACCTGGCCTCGGCGATGCGGCCCTGGTCATCGAGGCGGAAGCTCAGCCGCAGGGCGTCGCCGCAGGCCATCGACCCCACCTCGCCCACGCCGTCGGGGTTCTCCACCTCGCCGACGTTGCGCGGGTTCATGAAGTGCTCCATCACCTTCTCGGAGTAGTTCCACATGGTTGCCCACCGCCTTCCGGGGCGCCGCGCGCCTGTGCATACTTGATCGGTCCGGTATGCTCATAAGTTACGCGTGGAAACCGCTTTTTCAAGGACGACCTGCCCGACCGCGGCTCAGCGCACGCGCCGTCCCAGCCAGACCTCGACCGCGAGCAGCGCCAGGGCCGCGACCAGCAGCCAGCGCGTCAGATCCCGGCCCGCGAGGGCCCGGCCCAGGCCAGCCGCGCCCGCCTCGCCCAGGTCCAGCACCCGGTCCAGGCCGGCCTCCCGCAGGGCTGCGGCGAGGGCCTCCGGCGCCACCGTCCGCGGCTCGGACTCGGCGGCCGGCACGGCGGCGGCCACCACTCCC
>JAASSM010000024.1 GCA_021767885.1 bacterium
CCACCACCATCACCGAGCGCCCGGGCCGGGCGGGGGCGGGCGCGACAGCCAGGGGCGGCGCGCCGTGCCGTGCGGGCAGCGACAGCGTGGCCACGGCGCCGCCGTGGGGCCCGGTCTCGAGCTGCAGCCGGCCATCGTGGGCGGCGGCGATGGCGCGCACGCGGGTCAGGCCCAGCCCCGCCGCGCCCGGCCGGGTGGTGTAGAACGGCTCGTCGGCCCGCTCGCGGTTCGCGGCGTCCAGGCCGGGGCCGGTGTCGTGGACGCTGATGAGCACCGAGGGCGAGGCGGGCGCGGCGGGCATGGCCGCCACGGTCCGCGGTGCCGGCTCGAGGCGGGTGTACACCGTGATCTGGCCGCCGCCGGTGGCGGCCTCGCGGGCGTTGGCCACCAGGTCGCCGAGGGCTTGCCGCAGCAGATCGGCGTCCAGGGAGGCCACCGCACCACCGCATCCCGGCTCATGGACCAGGCGCGCCTCCAGGGGGAGACCGTCCCGCAGGTCGGTCACGATCCTGGCCACGGTGGCGTCGACGTCGCGGTCTTCCCGACGGGTGGGCAGGCGGCCGGCGATCTGCCGCAACTGCTCCAGCCGCCGCGCCGCCCGGTCACGAGCGCTGGCCAGGGCGGCCCCGTCGGCGAGCCCGGCCTGGCCGGCCAGGCCGTCGAGGAGTGCGGCGAGGTCGTCGCCGACCACGGCGGCCAGGCGGGCGAGGGCGGCGTGCTTGCGGTCCCGCTGGCGCTGGCGCTCGCGGGCCAGCGCGGCTGCCTGGTCCCGGAGCCGGGACCGCAGATCGCGGGCCACGCCCACCACACCCACCGGCTCGCCGTCGTCTCCGAGCACCAGCCGGCTGTGGATCTCCACGGGGATCAGGCGCCCATCGGCATGCCGCAGCCGGGTCTGGTGGAGCAGGCTCTGCGTGCGGTCCGTGCGGGAGAGGGCGTGGCGGATCAGGTCCTCGAGCCGGGCGAGGTCGTCGGCCGTGACCAGGTCCTGCAGGGGAGTGCCCACCAGGGCGGCGGCCGGGATCCCGAGCATGATGCTCGCGGCGGCGCTGACCTCCTGCAGGCGCAGGGCGAGGTCGGCACGGAAGACGCAGTCCGGCAACGTGGCCAGGGAGAGGCGGTCTGTCCGTTCGTGGTCCATGGCGTCCTCGGGGGAGGCGGGGTCCGTGGCCGTCCCCCGCAACACCATAGCAACGATCCGGCCGCACCGGTATCCGGTGCGTCGCCGCCCGGATCCGTCGGCGGCCGACGGGTCAGCGGCCGGCGACGATGAGACCCGGGCTCGGCGACCCGGGCAGCGGCATGGAACGGCCCGGGTCCGCGCCCACGTAGGTGGGGTCGCACACGGTGTAGAGGACGCCGTCGAGCTCGAGATGGTCGCCCGGTGCCGGCGGATCCCAGGCCACCGCCGTGGCGATGTGCCCCGGATAGTCCAGCCCGATCACGGCGCGGCCCACCAGCTCGCGCACCAGTGCCGCGAAGAGCGCGGCACGATCCTCGCAATCGGCGGCGGGATGAAAGAGCGTCTCGTCCGGGTAGAGGTAGTCCTCGCGCCCGAACTGCTCCTGGTCCGTGGCGTACGGCACGGCGTGCTGCACGAAGTGGAGCAGGACCGCCACCTGCTGGGCCGCCGGGCGGTCGGCGAGCCGCGGCCCGAGCTGCCGCTCCAGGGCGGTAAGGACCGCCGGCGAGAGCGCGGCGCCGAAGTGGCTCTGCAGTCCGGTCTGGGGCAACGAGGCGAGGAAGGCGATGAGGTTGCGGTCCAGTTCCACGACCACCGTCTGCTCGCCGTCGGCCCGGAGCCACCGCAGTCGGCGCTCGACCGGGTCAGGCGCGGTCCGGGGCAGTGCGGCGAGGCCGAGCCGCAGGGCGTGGCGGCGGCCAGGGGCCTGGCCGTCGTAGCTGCGCAGGCGCGTGGCATCGGTGAAGCGTCCGGCGGGGTCGTGCAGGTAGTAGGCCCGCCCATCGCGGGCGAGGAAATCCACCTGGAAGACCACGCCCTCGGCCGCGTACAGCACCACGTAGCCGGGGCGGCCGTGGGCCAGCCGCAGGTCCAGCCCGGCGCGGGCGCCCAGGTACCAGTGCAGCAGGGCCTGCCGGGAGGGATCGTCGGGGTACGCCCGGGCGGCGGCCAGGCCGAGCAGTTGCAGCAGGCCCCAGTCGCCGAGCTGCCGGTCGCTGGCCAGCCGGGCGGCGGCAGCGAGGAACTCGCCACTGTCCACGGCGCTGAGCGCGAGCCACGCCGCGGCGGCATCCTCCGGCCCGGGGGTGCGGGCGGGCAATGCCGCCATCTGCCGCGGCAGCGGCAGGCGATAGACCAGGCCGAGGTACTCGAGGTCCAGCCCGTCGGCACCGGCCGGAGGCGCCGGCGCCGGGGGCGTGGGCCGCGGCGAGAATGGGGCCGGCCGGACCGGCGGGGTCGCGACGGTGTCCGGCGGTGCCGGTGCGGGGACCGCGTCCCCGGTCCGGGGGATGGCGGGCGGCTTGGGGACCGGATCGCCCCGCCGGCCGGCGAGGACCTCGAACTCGCGCCAGGCCTGGCTGAGGAAGGCGGCGAACTCGCGGTCGCGGGCATCGACGTACTCCCGGAAGTCCCGGCGTTGCTCCTGCAGCCAGCGGCGCATGGCATCGCGGGGGTCGGCGTCGGACTGGGGGCTCGCCGACGGCGCCAGCAGCAGCAGCAGCGCGAGGGCGGGAAGCAGGCGACACGGGCGGGGCATGGTCGGTCTCCGGCGTCGGGGGCGGGGCTCGGCGAGCTGGCGTGGCCAGTATGCCCGAGGAGCGGCGGACCGGCAAGCCGCGGCACCGGGGGTGCGCGCGGTCGCTTGACGGCCCGGGGGCCGGCCGTTAGCATCGCCGGACCCCACCGCGGCGCCTTCCCTGCCGCGGTGATCCCGAGGTGCGAACCGCAGATCCGTCCGGAGGGCTCACCATGCGTGACCATTGGATCCGACCGATCACGACCCCGACCGCCCGCGCCCACGCCGGCGTGCTCGTCCTGCTGGTGATGGGATTGCTGCTGCCCGGATGCGGCGGCGGCGACGCCGACGTGGCCAGCGATCCCGGCACCTTCGTCGCGGAGGAGCTCCGCGGTGCACCCGCCTGGGTGATCAGGGGAGCCGGCGAGGATCCGGACCTCATCTACGGCCTCGGCTCCTTCGCCGGCAGCCGTGACGTGGGCCTCGCTCGCGACACGGCCCTGGCGCGTGCGCGCAACGACATCGTCCTGCAGGTCCAGGCCCAGGTACGCTCGCTGCTGGAGAGCTACCAGGCCACCACCACCGGCGGCGAACAGTATGGCGAGGCCGCCAACGACGAGCAGCACGTCGAGAACATGGTGGCCCAGGTGGGCCAGATGGACCTCTCGGGGGCGGGCATGAAGGAGATGTGGATCTCGCCCACCGGCACCATGTGGGTGCTCGCCGCGGTCGACGTGGAGGAGTTCTCCCGCAAGGTGGACGCCATGAGCCAGCTCAGCGAGCAGGTCCGCGAGGACGTGGTCGAGCGCGCCCGCGAGGGCATGGGCCGGCTCTGGGATCGCACGGGGGACTAGCGTTCCATGTCCGAGCTCCGCTCACTGGACCGGTCCTGGCACCGGACCCGGCAGCCCGGTGCGGACCCCGTCCGGGCTGCCGGGCCGGGGCCCGGGCGCCTGCCGTGGTGCGCCGTGCTGGCGGCGCTGGGACTGGGTCTGGTGATCGGCTGCGGTGGTGGCGCCGGGACGCCGCCGCTGCGATCGGCCTATCCCCCGGAGCGGTACCTGGTGGCCGAGGGGAGCAGCCCCGGCAGCCAGGCGGAGGCCGAGGCGCGAGCCCGCGCCGCCATCGCGGCGCAGATCCGGGCCAGCCTGGTCTCGCGGACCACGTCCGCCTCGGAGTCCGTCTGGCAGGATGGCGTCGAACGCCACACCGCGGCCATGTCCCAGCAGCTCGAGCAGGAGGCCGCCTTCTCGCGAGCCGAGCTCATCCGCATCGATCCACGCAGCCTGGTGCAGCGCGATGGCGTCTTCCATGCGGTGGCGTACCTGCCGCGCGAGGAGGCTGCGCGGGCGCTCCGCCAGGATCTGCAGCGCCTGACGGCGGAGTTCCAGCGCCGCGCCGTGGCGGCGGACGCCGTGCCGGGCGACGATCTGCCGGGGTTCGCGGCCGCCTACGGCGAGGCGCGGGAGTCGTGGCTGGCGTTGCAGCGCAGCGCGCGTGAACTTCGCGCGGTGAGTGGATCGCAGACGCCGGGGCTGGATGGGGAGGTCGGCCGCTGGGACGCCCTGCAGGCGAGACGGCAGGAGCGGTTCGCGGCGATCAGGGTGGCGCTGGCACTGCAGCCGCCGCGGCCGGCGCGGGATCGCCTGGACGAGCAGTACCTGCGGCAGGCCCTGACCATGGCGCTGCAGGACCTGGGCCTGACGGTGCGCGGAGACTCGTGCGCGGACGCGGCCTACCTGCTCGACCTGCAGCCCCGCCTGGACTACCGGGGCGTGGTGGGCGTGGTCTGCCGGCTGGAACTGGCAGGACAGCTGCGCGAGTGCGCCACGGGCGACGCCTGGGACCTGCACCTGACGGATCCGGCCTGGAGCGGGGAGGGTGCCAATGCCCATGCCGCGCGCAACGAGGCCGCCGCGGGCGTGACGCCCGGCACGCTCACCCCTCACCTGCTGACCGCCCTGGCGGCCTGCCTGCCGGTCCGCTGACGCGTGGCCTGGCTCGCGAACGTACCCTGGGTGGAGGTGGTCGGCTACGCCGGGTCGATCCTGGTTGCGGTGAGCCTGGCCATGAGCGACCTTCTGCGCCTGCGCCTGCTGAACCTGGTGGGCGCGGCGGTGTTCACGGTGTACGGCGCGCTGGTGCAGGCCTACCCCGTGGCGGCGCTCAACGGCTTCATCGTGCTGGCGAACATCTATCACCTGACGCGGATGAAGCGCGACGTCGAGTACTTCGAGATGCTCGACGTCACCGAGCAGCCAGGACCCTATCTCGCCCGGTTCCTGGACCATCACCGGCGGGAGATCCAGGAGATCGCGCCCGGCTTCGACCCTGGTGGTCTGCCGGCGCCGCGCCTGCTGCTGATCCTGCGCAACCTCGACCCCGCCGGTCTGGTGGTCTGGACCGACCGCGGCGATGGCGTGGTCCGCGTGGAACTGGACTTCGCGGTGCCGCGTTACCGCGACCTGCGGTGCGGACGCTGGTTCTTCCGCGACCGCGAGGGCTGGTTCGCCGGCCACGGCTACCGCCGCTTCGAGGCGTTCACCCCGTCCGGGCGCCACGGCCACTACTTGCAAGCCGTGGGGTTCGCACCCGATCCGCAGCGCGGGCCGGGCTGGTACCAGAGATCGGTCACGTCGCCGCCACCTGGAGGAAGATCCGCTTGAACCGCTCGCTTCTCTCGATCCGCCCGGCCGCCGCGGTCCGCCGCGCGTCCGCCCGGGCCCTGGTCCTGGCCGCATCCCTCGTCCTGCTGGCCCTGGCGGCCGGCTGCGGCAGCGAGGAGACCACCACCCTGGCCCCGGCGGACAGCAATCGCTTCGCCGCCCACGCCGTGGGTACCGACACCCCGCTCGAGCTGGTCACCTGGAACCTGCGCAACTTCGCCAGCGACGCCGGTAGCGAGGAGGTCGCCCTGGTGGCGGAGGCCATCGCCGGCATGGGGGCGGACGTGGTGGCGCTGCAGGAGATCGCCCAGGGCGTGCGGTTCGACCAGCTGCTGGAGCAGTTGCCCGACTGGTCCGGCTACCAGGCCCGCAGCGACAACTTCCAGAACCTGGCCTACGTCTGGCTGGACAGCACGGTGACCGTGCGGGGCGTGAGCGAGCTGTTCCCCTCGGAGTGGCGGGCCTTTCCGCGCCAGCCGCTGGTGCTGGAGATCAGCTGGCAGGGGCACGATCTGGTCCTGGTCAACAACCACCTCAAGTGCTGCGGCAACGGCGTGCTCGAGGCCGACGACGAGGACGACGAGGAGACCCGGCGCCTGGCCGCCGTCGAACTGATGACCGCCTGGGTGGATGCCGAGCAGGCCGATGCCGCCGTGGTGATCCTCGGTGATCTCAACGACCTGATCACCGACGACGCCGCCAACAACGTGTTCGCCACGTGGCTCGGCCGCCCGGACGACTTCCGGTTCGCCGACCAGGCCGTGGCCGCCGGGCCGGCCGACGGCTGGTCGTGGGGGCCGGGCCGCAGCCATCTCGATCACCTGCTGGTGACCGACGAGCTCTTCGGCGCCCTGGCCGCAGCGGGGGCGTCATGCCGGACGCTCCGCCTGGACCGCGACCTCCGCGGCGGCGACTTCACCACCAGGATGTCCGACCACGCGCCGGTGGTGCTGGTGTTGCCGGGATCGGCCCTGCCCTGAACGGTCAGGCGCCGGCGGCGTCCGAGGCGTCGAGGAGCCAGGGCGGGACCAGGCCGAGCTCGGCGGCCTTGATCTCGAACTCGGCGCGCTCCCGGTTGCGCAGCAACTTGCCCGTGCGCCCGGAACGCCGCAGCCAGCCGGCGGCCTCGGCGGCGGCCAGGGTGGCGGCGTGGTCGCCGCGTCCGAGCGGGCCGAGGACCTCGCGGTCCAGGCGCGAGAGGCTCAGAGCGCCCAGGCGGTAGTCGCGGAACGCCTCCCACACCACCGGCACCCACCGCGCGACGATCTGCTCGCCGATGGTCCGCGCGTAGTCGCGGATCTCGATCTGCGCGTGTGGGTCCATGCGCAGGGCCAGGAAGTGCAGCAGGTTGTGCAGATCGCACTTCCAGTAGGCCTCGGTGTAGGTACACAGCGGCAGGTCCTTGCGCGCCTGCTCCCGGGCCACGCCACGGTCGAGCCGCGCGAGGTAGACGTCGCGGGCGAGGCCCTGGAGGTCCGCCTCCTGCCGGCTGAGCTCCTCGCCGGCGACCCGGTCCACGGCCCCCTCGCTCCCCTGCCGGTTGCTGCTGGCCTGACGCCGCCAGCGGTCCGGGGCGGTGCGCTGGGCGGCGTCGATGGCGATGGAGTAGCGCGTGCTGGTCTCGTTCACCGAGGCCGTCCGGTGCCGGATCCACTGCCGCCAGGCGTCCATGGGCACGCGGACGTGGAGCTTGAGCTCGCACATCTCGAAGGGCGTGGTGTGCCGGTGCCGCAGGAGATAGCGGATCAGGCCCCGGTCGTCGGAGACCTGCTTGGTGCCCTCGCCGTAGCTGACGCGGGCGGCCTGGACCACGGCGGCGTCGTCGCCCATGTAGTCGACCACCCGCACGAAGCCGTCGTCGAGGACGGGGAAGGCCTCGCCCAGGATGGCGTCCAGGGCGGCGACGTGCGGGCGCTGGAGGTGCTCGGCGTTCTGCTCGGGCATGAGGCGGCTCCTCGGTCAGGACCGGCCGAAGGCGCGGTCGATGGCCTGGTCGATCAGGGACGGCTCCGCGTGGGCGGGCAGGGTGACGCGCAGGCGCGGCTCGCGCTCCATGGCCCGGGCGATGGCGAACTCCGCGGGCTCGTTGCGGGCCCAGGCACGGCGGGCGATGCCGCTGTTGACGTCCCAGCCGAGCATGAGGTGCAGGCGTCGCTCGGCGTCGTCCGAGCCGTCGAGCACCATGCCGAACCCGCCGTTGATCACCTCGCCCCAGCCCACGCCGCCGCCGTTGTGCAGGGAGATCCACGTGGCACCCCGGAAGCCGTCACCGATGCAGTTCTGCACGGCCATGTCGGCGGTGAACATGGACCCGTCACGGATGTTGGCGGTCTCGCGGTAGGGGCTGTCCGTGCCGGAGACGTCATGGTGGTCGCGGCCCAGGACGATGGGCGCCGAGATCTCGCCGCGGCCGATGGCACGGTTGAACGCCTCGGCGATGAGCCGGCGGCCCTGCTCGTCGCTGTAGAGGATGCGCGCCTGCGAGCCCACCACCAGGCGGTTGGCCCCGGCCTGGCGGATCCAGCGCAGATTGTCCAGGTACTGCTGACGGGTCTCGGGCGGGGCCTGGCCGGCCAGCTCCTCGATGACGTCGCCGGCGATGCGGTCGCTGGTCTCGAGGTCGGCGGGATCGCCGCTGGTGCAGACCCAGCGGAAGGGGCCGAAGCCATAGTCGAAGCAGACCGGGCCCATGATGTCCTCGACGTAGCTGGGATAGCGGAAGCCGCCACCGGGGCGGGCGAGGTCCGCGCCGGCGCGGGAGCACTCCAGCAGGAAGGCGTTGCCGTAGTCCCAGAAGTGGAGGCCACGCTCGCGGGCGAGGGTGTCGATGGCGGCGATCTGGCGGCGCAGCGATTCCTGGACCCGCTCGCGGACGCCGGCGGGGTCGGCGGTCATCATCCGGTGGGATTCCTCGAGGCTCAGTCCCGCCGGATAGTAGCCGCCGGTGTAGGGGATGTGCAGGGAGGTCTGGTCGCTGCCCAGCTCCACGGCGAGGTCGCTGCGGACCAGGGCCTCCCAGAGGTCCACCACGTTGCCCAGGTAGGCCAGGGCCACGGCCTCGCCCTGGCGCCTGGCCTGCTCGGTGCGTCGCAGCAGGCCGTCGAGGTCGGTGTGGACCTCGTCCACCCAGCCCTGCTCGTGCCGCTTCTTCGCCGCGGCGGGGTCGATCTCCGCGATCAGGCCCACCGCGCCGGCGATCACCGAGGCCTTGCCCTGGGCGCCGCTCATGCCACCGAGGCCGCTGGTGACGTAGACCTTGCCCGCCAGGGGATTCTCGCCGCCGGCGCCCAGGTACTGGCGCGCGGCGTTGAGGATGGTCAGGGTGGTGCCGTGGACGATGCCCTGCGGCCCGATGTACATGTAGCTGCCGGCGGTCATCTGTCCGTACATGGTCACGCCCAGGGCGGCCATGCGCGTGTAGTCCTCGCCGCTGCTGTAGTTGGGGATCACCATGCCGTTGGTCACCACCACCCGGGGGGCATCCCGGTGGGAGGGGAACAGACCCAGCGGGTGTCCGGAGGACATGACCAGCGTCTGCTCTCCGGTCATCTCGCTCAGGTACCGCATGGTCAGCAGGTACTGGGCCCAGTTCTGGAAGACCGTGCCGTTGCCGCCGTAGGTGATCAGCTCGTAGGGATGCTGGGCCACGGCGGGATCCAGGTTGTTCTGGATCATCAACATGATGGCCGCGGCCTGCCGCGAGCGGGCGGGGTAGTGATCCAGGGGCCGGGCATGCATGGCGTACGGCGGCCGGAACCGGTGCATGTAGATGCGGCCGTGGTCGGCCAGCTCGGCGGCGAACTCGGGGGCGAGCTCGCCATGCAGGCGGGCGGGGAAGTAGCGCAGGGCGTTCTGCAGCGCCAGCCGCTTCTCCTGCGCGGTGAGGATCATCGGGCGCGCGGGCGCGCGGCTGATGGCGGGGTCGCAGGCTGGCGGCTCCGGCAACCGCTCGGGGATGCCCTGGCGCACGTGGTCCTGGAACTCGTGCAGCGAGAGGTCGGTCACGGTGGTCCTCCTGGATGGTCGCGGTCTGGCCATGGGGGCTGGCTGCCGGGCGCCGGTGCGGCCCAGAACATAGCATGCGGTCGCGACGGGAGAAAGGGCAGCCGTTCCGGAGGGGCGTGCGGCCGCTTCACCGGGCGCGGTCGCCGGCGCCAACCGGCTGTCGCGATGGCGGTTCTGCCTTCCGACGGGGGCGGCGGCTTGCCCCGGCGCGCCACCTCGCCGTATGCTGATCGCAAGGTCAAGCCGCCCCTGATCGCGCCACCCCAGGGAAAGGCCTCGTCATGAGCCTTCGACCCTCGCCCGCGGCCGGCGCCCGTCATGCCACCCTCGCGGGTCTGGCCCTGCTCTGGACCCTGTCCACCCACCTGATCGCGACCCCGACCTCCGCCCGCATCGTGCTGCCCGAGGTGCACGACCACGTCACCGTCCTGCTCGCCGACGGCTGGCGCCTCGCCGACGCGACCGTCCACTGGTCCGAGCGCGATGGCGGCCTCGCGGTGGCGCGGACGGCGGACCGCGCGGAGCGGATCTACGCGCCGGGCCAGATCCAGGCCCTCCTGGACGTCAGTGGCCAGGACATCACCGGCCGGATCCTGCCGGCATGGGTGCTGCCGCGTCTGGCGGGGGCCCACCCGCCGGCCGTGACGCCGCCGGGCGCGCCGGGGCCGCCGCGCGA